>JBKDZQ010000059.1:0-10909 GCA_047971325.1 Parahaliea sp. | reverse complement strand
CGCTGCCACAGGACGTTCTGGAAGGCAGCCGCCGATCGCGGTTCGCTCCCCCACTGACGCGCGACCAATCCGCGACGGACGGCCCTGCCGCATCACCCCCGGCGACAGACGCCCCGACTGCCACAACCAGTGTTCCCGACGGGGCCAGCGGCGAGAGTGATGCGTCCTGATGAACCGAACTCACGCACAAGACAATCGCTATTTCGTTCTCCTGGGACAGGCAGACTTCCAGCGGCTGGAACACGCCGTCTACCTAAAAGGCCTTTTAAAACCCTTTAAAGGTAAGGGGGAGCTGGAGGACTGGGCCAGCCGCTGCCAATCACTTCGGGATGACCTGATCAGCGTCGCCGAGCGGCAAGTTCTCGGGCAGGTTCGTGGCCACCCCTTCAGCATGCTCGATGTACAACTGAGCCTTCAAACCACCGGTGCCGATACCGCCTTTCTGCGCTGGCGCAACCGCGATCGTTCCCGTATGGGCGTGACGCTGTGGGAACGGCTGATACTCAGCCGGACAACCCCGGCATCCCTGATTGATGATCTCTATGCCCAGGAACTGCAGCGCATCATTCTGAACATGCAGATCAGCCTCACCCACAGTATCGCCCGCCAGGCTGCTGAATGCGCCAGCAAGGTGGCCCGCGCCGAGACGATTTACCTGCAACGTGCCGACCGGCACCCTGTGACCACAAAGGAAGACTCCCCATGAGCACACATTTTTTCGGTGAAGGCAATATCGGCTCAAAGCCCGAGTATCGCGAGTTTCCCAACGGGAACGACGAACCGCGCCGGCTGCTGCGGCTTAACGTCTACTTCGACAACCCAATACCCGTGCAAGACGGGTATGAGGATCGCGGCGGCTTTTGGGCGCCGGTGGAACTGTGGCATCGCCAGGCCGAGCACTGGCACCTACTGTACCAAACGGGGATGCGGGTCCTGGTGGACGGTCGAACGGTGCGCGACGAATGGGAGGACGCCCAGGAGAACGAGCGGGTCACCTTCAAGATCGAGGCACGGCGCGTGGGTATCCTGCCGTACCGGCTGGACGATGTGGTCCTCAGCGCAAAACCCGCCGACGAAGATGCCTCCCGCAACGATGCCTGAGTGGACAGGGTACTGGTCGACCATGAGCGGCTGTCACAATGGTCAAGCGCTCATTATGCACCATCGATCGCCTGTCATTGAGATGCTGCGCCAAACACCCCAAATTTCCGGAGGAAAGCCGGCGCCACTCGGTACCAGCTTCTTTGCTGTGGCCAAAACGGTCAGACACGACAATCACCGGGTGTTCAATTGACTGTTCGCTGGAGTCGCCATGCGCCTGTTCCTGTGCGAAAAGCCTTCGCAGGGCAAGGATATCGCCCGCGTGCTGGGTGCCCGGCAACGCGGTAACGGTTGTTACTCTGGATCAGGCATCGTGGTGACCTGGTGCATCGGCCACCTGCTCGAAACAGCACCGCCGGAAGCCTACGGCGATCACTACAAGCGCTGGTCGATCGAACAGTTGCCCATTATTC
Source organism: Parahaliea sp. (assembly GCA_047971325.1). GTDB lineage: Bacteria > Pseudomonadota > Gammaproteobacteria > Pseudomonadales > Halieaceae > Parahaliea. The sequence goes on along the minus strand of JBKDZQ010000059.1, from coordinate 9,395 downwards.
CCGAATGCTGGCGCAACGAAGTGAAGGCCTCAACCAGGGCGCAGTTTCAGATCGTCAAGCGCCTCATCGGCCAGGCCAGCGACCTGGTGATCGCCACCGACGCTGATCGCGAAGGCGAAATGATCGCCCGCGAGATACTCGACCTGTGCGACTACCGTGGGCCAATCCATCGCCTCTGGCTGTCGGCGCTGAACGATGTGTCCATCCGCAAGGCATTGGAGGCCCTCAAACCGGGAGCAGAGACCTTGCCCCTGTACCACTCGGCACTGGCACGCTCCCGGGCGGACTGGCTGATCGGCATGAACCTGAGCCGACTGTTCACCCTGCTGGGCCAGCAGTCGGGCTATGGTGGTGTGCTCTCGGTCGGGCGTGTGCAAACACCCACCCTGAAGCTGGTCGTGGACCGTGACCGGGCGATAACCGGTTTCGTGGCCGTGCCCTATTGGGACATCGAGGTAATACTCAGCCACGACCGTCAATCCTTCAAGGCCAGCTGGCTTGCCCCTGACAACTGCACGGACGACGCCGGTCGCTGCCTGCAGGAAGCCGTGGCGCACAACGTCGCCGCTGCACTGCGACAAAGCGGTGACGCCACCGCAACCCACGTGAAAACGGAGCGCATGTATGAAGCACCACCACTGCCATTCGACCTGGGTACCCTGCAGGAAGTCTGTTCCCGGCAGCTCGGGTTGGACGTACAGGACACCCTGAACATTGCCCAGGCGCTCTACGAGACGCACAAGGCAACGACCTATCCTCGCAGCGATTCGGGCTACCTGCCCGAGAGCATGCTGGGCGAGGTACCCACCGTGCTCGACGCGCTGTTGACCACCGATCCCGGCCTGCGCCCATTGATCGAGCGGCTCGACAAAACACAGCGCTCACGTGCCTGGAACGACAGTAAGGTGACAGCACACCACGGCATCATCCCCACGCTGGAACCCACAAAGCTCGCCGCCATGTCGGAGCAGGAACGGGCGGTGTACACGCTGATCCGGGCACACTACCTGGCACAGTTTCTTCCACACTATACTTTCGACCGCACTCAGGTCCGGCTCACGGCTGCCAGCCAGTCACTGCGGGCCGTGGGCAAGCAGGTGATCGAACCCGGCTGGCACCGGGTGATGCCCCGGCACGAGCCGGAGGAGGAACAGGAGGATACCCAGGGCCAGCGACTGCCTCCGCTCGACGCCGGCACGGCATGCACACTGGAACAGGTCGAATTGAAGGCGCTCAAGACCAAACCGCCCCGGCCCTACACCCAGGGTGAACTGATCAAGGCCATGAAGGGTGTGGCCAAGCTGGTGACTGACACCCGGCTCAAACAGACACTGAAGGAGACCACCGGCATCGGCACCGAAGCGACCCGCGCCGGTATCATCAACGGCCTGCTGTCTCGCGGCTTCATCGCTCGCAAAGGCAAGGCGATACGCGCGACCGAGGCCGCCGTCACGCTGATCGATGCCGTACCCGGCGCAATTGCCGATCCGGGTACCACCGCCATCTGGGAACAGGCCCTGGACCGGATTGAATCCGGTCAGATGACGCTGGCCGATTTCATCGACAGGCAATCCGCCTGGGTAACCCAACTGGTGCAGCAGTACCGGGGCACCACCCTGACGATCCCCCAGCCGGCGGGGCCGGCCTGCCCGCTTTGCGGTGGCCCTACGCGCCAACGACGGAGCAACAATGGTGGTTTCTGGTCCTGCACCCGGTATCCGGACTGCAGCGGCGTCCTGCCGATCAGGCAAGACAAGCCCCGTGCTCGCGGCCGCAGGACAACGCGTTCATCCTCCTAAATACCGTGATCGTTTTCTGAGAATCATCAGGTTCCCCACGAACCCCCGCACCCCCCGCGGTGCCCCAGCACGCCCTACCTTCTGTCCCGGTGTGCGCGCCCGGCAATCCCGAGCCTCGGCGAGAAGGCCCCTGTTCATCGATACCGGCACCGGCGGAATCCTCCCTTCGTCGGACTTCGCTGCTCACGCAGGGTTTCCTGACGACTTCTGTTGGGTCATGCAAACCCGACGAGCCGTCAGGAAACCCTGCGGGGTCAGCCGTATTCGGTGCCGGCGCCCACCGGCGAAACAACGGGCTCCCTTTGTGCGCGGATGTGTGCCAGAGGATGCCGGCCCCAGCCACGACACGGGCCGGGTGTGTATGCTGAAACAGTGCCAGGTTCCGACGACAGTCCGGCTCTGTGCAGCCCACGGGTGGTCGTTTTCTCCGCGCCGAAGGCAAAGGGCCTTCGGCTGCTTTTCCCTTCCAACACCGCCCGCCGCATGACCTGAAAAACAGGGCGCCTTCCGTCGCGGTTTTCCCATCGCCAATACCCCTGAAAACGCCGAACCTTGCGCCATGCGTCGCTGATTCCGATCAGCACCGTACTCAGGCAGTCCCGGTCTTCAAGGCTGCTTCCCGGATACACCGGGACGACCGAGCCAGTCCGCCCTGCGTCGTCTCGCGGACGATCGCCCCCATCAGGCGACGATGCTTCATCCACCCACGGGAATCCCCCGGTCCCTCTGGGATGTGGCGCTTCCCATCCAGTGGCGGCCCCGTTTCGCGTGAGTCCGCCGATTCTGTCCCCACTCACGAGGCCGCCCGGCATGCCCTGAAAAGCGGTACCTAGACGCAGCGACCCCAGCCATGAATCTCGATCATCAGGAGCACCAGTCATGAATACCACGAACCAACAGGCAATGCTGGCACAGATTGCCATCAGTGATCACCACTTCGCACAAGCACCCGCGGCCTTTTTCCAGGCCTGGAAGCGTGGCGTTCAGCTACTGCGTCCCACGCTGTTTGGCTCGGGCACCCAGGCCCATGTCGATCAGGCGCAAGACAAGTGGGCGCTGTGCCCCAACCTGGACCTCATCGATCAGGCCATTGACGTGATGAGCTCCGGCGAGCGGGTCTTCCTCGCCTCCCTAGTCAGCTTCTACAATGCCGAGATCGGTGGTGCGCTGCTCAAGCGGGTTGGCGTCCATGGCCTGTCCGATCTAGGCGGCCTGGACCTGGAACGACGTCAGGTCATTGCCGACCTGATCATGAACTACACCGGCTGGTGACAGCCATTCAATCGAGTCCCCTTACCGCGGTACCGGGGCTCGACTCTTTTGCCTTGAAATTTGCTTGAAACAGGTAAGGCAGCGATTCCCATTCCGGGTGGCCGACCGGCACGCTGCGGTGCCACCCTGTCCCCATGCTCCGCTGATGTGTCAGCGACATGCCCAAGTAGCCGGGGTCTTCAAGGTTACGGCGCGGTTCCGACCGCGTGACCCGACCCGTTCGCCCCAGCATCCCCAGCGCGAACGACCATCCCCCGGGATGGTGGATGCACCAGCACCACCAGGATCATCCGATCCATCGACCCGCGCGGGGCTTATGTCCTCCCGCCGGGGTGGGTGTGTCTCCGCTCGTTTCTTTATCACGACAGGAGATTCACCATGAACCCTTCATCCGAAAAATCCTACTTCGACCTGCACATCACCGGTCTGGGTTATCTCAATCGCGTTCGCGAGGTGCAGCCCCGCAAGGGCGATGCCTTCCTTGCCTGCGACATTGCAGCGCTGAATGGCCCAAGCAATTCACCGGACTACCGCCGTTTCGATGTGCGCGTGTCCGGTAGCGAGGCCCGGCACCTGGTCCGCCGCTGCCAACAGGCCGTCGAAGCGGAACACAAGGTACTGATCGGCTTCCGCCTGGGTGACCTGTGGGCCAGCACCTTCACCTACAACAAGGGGAAGCGTGCCGGTGAACAGGGCATCAGCCTGAAGGCGCGACTGCTGTTCGTCAGCTGGATCAAGGTCGACGGTCAGCTCGTCTACAAGGCCGAACCCAGGGCCACCGACGATGCATCGTCTGTGCCTGAAACAGTGGTGGAGGATGTCTCCACCTCCGACACCGTGACAGTCGATGCAAACAATGGCGCGCCTGTTTCGGCCGAATCTTTCTGAACCGCACGGCCCTTGACGGGGCCTTGCTGTCTTCTCTCACGATTCAGCACAAGGAGCTGAGCCATGATCACTCTCCCCGGCCAACTGGCCATCAGAACCATCCACGGCAGGAACGGCGATTTCAATGTCGGTCGCCTTGCCACCTCCATCGGTGAATTCGTCATCAAGAACGCCGAACTGGATCAGTACCGCGAAGGTAAGTACGAGGGTGATTTCGTCATCGCCGAGATCCGTCCCTCCACGTACAACACCAGCGGTCGTCTGGTCATCGAGATTCGCGCCCACCTGAGCGGGATGACCCTGTCAAACATCGACCCCCTGAGCAGTGACGAAGCCCATCGGCTGAGTCCGCAGGAAGTCGATCCCCTCGACGAGGAAGCGCAGACTCCTGTCCCCGCCGCAACGGCAAGCCCCGAGGCAAAGGACGACGAGACGTCGAGCAATCCTCTGCTCGACACCACGCCGTTCGGCACCACCGCCCCCGCCACGCCAGCCCAGCCGGCAGTCCAGAACGATGATGCCGCCTTGTTCGGCGCACTGTGGCCGTTGGGCGATATCGTGAAACTGGATGCCACCGTCGATCGTCGGCAGTTGCGACAGCAACGCGACCGCCTTGGTGCCCTGGGTTACGAGTTCGCTCCCCTGTCCCAGGACTGGCACCGCGCTACTGCCTGATCACTTCGTCGCCCCCTGCGACGCTTCCACCACCCGCCGGGGCCACGCTCCGATGGGGAGGGCTCCGGCATTTTTTCACAGGAGAACGCCCATGGGCTGGTACTACGCGCGGCAAACCCGCGCCCAACTCGTCAATGAACTGATCCAACCGCAAGACGGCGAACGTGCCCACTACCAGGTCATTGCACACGCTCTGCATGGCAACGTGCTCTGGTCGGTGGTACGCATTACCGCCAAACAGCCCGGCATCTTCGGTCTCGATGCCGGCGAGACGACCGCCTTCATCCGCTGCGACTTACTGCAGGGGTCTGGTGACCAATGGGGCCACAAGCCCCTGGAGGAAGCCATGCACCCGTATTACTACTCGTGCCCCTTGCACTACCTCGACCTGGCTCCGGAGCAATGTCGGGAATGGCGCGATGGCATGCGGGACTATCACGCACGGCAGCGTGCGCTCCAAATCCCGGTGGCCATCGCGGACTGACCGTCAGCCACCGGTTTCATCCACCCCAAGGGGCGCCTGTCCGCCCCGCTGGGCGTCGGTGCCTTTTTTCCATCACGAGGACATCAACATGCCTCTCTCTTCCTCCACACCAGCGCTGTATCGCATCGACGAATGCCCCGACCTGATGGCCGATGGCTGCGTCGCCGACGAACAGGGCAACCTGGTCTTTCTCTCCCTCTGGGCACGCGACACCGCCGTTCAGGAGTTCCTGGCCCGACTGACACTCGGCCATACGGAACAGGGATTGGAGGGCTTTCATCTCATCACCGACCAGGGTGCATCGGTACCGATCTTCATTGACAACGTCGATCACCTGGACAAACGCTCCACGCGCGCCTTCCGACGCACCCTGTTCGGTTCCCTGGTGCATCTGTGGCTGTTCGATTCACGCTGCGTGAAACCCGACAAGGCCAATGCCAGCGCACTGGCCCTGCTGCCGGGGGACGGTACCGATCACACCGAACGCCTGTGGGCGCTGGTGCGGGAGACCTGCCCCCTGCCTTTGCTCGATCACTGGCGCGACGCCGTGCTGGCACTGCTGCAATCCCGGGCGATGCTGACCCGCCTGCCATTCGCCCTCGGGCGACTGGAGGGCCACCGGCTGAACCTGGATGTCCCGGCGCTGACCACGGCACTGGGTGATCTGATCCGCAGCGGCACGCTGGGCGTCGAGCAAGACGAACTGGATGACGGCAAACCGCTGCGCCGGGTGGCCTGAACCACTTCCACACCGGGCATGTGCAGACATGCCCACTTTTTTCACCTTAGCCAACAGGAGAAAACCATGGCTCTCATGTTTCCGCGCCTTGCGCGTAATTTCATCAACAACGGCTACTTTCCAACGGACGAAGCTACCCTGGAACGCGCCCTGTCCGCCCTGGCTCCGGCCAGCGGCCCCATCTCCATCCTCGATCCCTGCGCCGGCGAAGGCGTGGCAATCGCCGAAGCCGCTCATGCCCTCGGGCGTGAACAGGTCAAGGCCTTCGCCGTCGAGTACCATGCGGAGCGCGCGACCCACGCGCGTTCGCTGGTCGATCGCTGTCTGCAGGGTGACCTGATGGACACCCTGATCTCCCGGCAGTCCTTCGGTCTGCTGTGGCTCAACCCGCCCTATGGCGACCTGAACCGGGGTGTCGATGGCAACATCGGCTACCCGGGCAAGGGCCGGGCCAGGCTGGAGAAGCTGTTCTATCAACGCACTCTGCCGCTGTTGCAATACCACGGCGTACTGGTGTTCATCATCCCCAGCTATGTGCTCGACGCCGAACTGGTGGGTTGGCTGACACGCCACTTCGCCGATCTGCGCATCCACCGCGCGGTGGACACGCAGTTCAGGCAGGTGGTGATCTTCGGTCGACGCATCCGGCAACGCGATCAGGACGCCGAAACAACCAGGGCTGCGCGCAGCCTGCTGCTGCAAATCGGTCAAGGTGAGGTCGAAGCCGAGGAGCTGCCGGAAACCTGGCCGTTTCATCCCTACAGCCTACCGGCATCGCCCGGCGAGCCGGCGCATTTCTATCGCATCACGCTCGAACCCGGGCAGTTCGCCGGCGAAGTTCATCGCCTGCAGGGGCTGTGGCCGTCACTCGACACGCACCTCGGTGCGGTACATCAGGCACCACGGCCTCCGGCCCGTGCCCTGTCTCACTGGCATCTCGCCCTGGCCCTTGCGGCCGGTGCGATTTCCGGCGTCGTGACCTCCAGAACCGGCAAGGTACTGGTGGTCAAGGGCGATACCCACAAGGAGAAATCCTTGACCAAGGAGTATCGGGAGCGGGATGACGGCTCGATTGCAGAGACGCGCATCCTCACCGACCGCTTCATACCCGTGATCCGCGCCTGGGATCTAACACCTGACTCCGCAACGCTGGGGCAGGTGCTGACCATCCGCTGATCGTGTTTCACGGACGGTTCGCCGTCATCTTCATCCATCCATCTGTTTCATTCACCCATCGGGGTCCTGTCACCCCGCCGGGTGCCGTGGCCCCTTCACTTTGAGAGGAAACCACTATGGCACTCGCAACACTGTCCCAACCGCTGTTCCCGGCCGGTGATATCGTCATGACCCGAGGCGTGAGCGACCTGATTCAACGCGGCGCGCTCAATCCTACCCCCTATCTCCAACGCCATCTGGCTGGCGACTGGGGCGACCTCTGCGACGAAGATCGGCGTACCAACGACGCTGGCCTCAAGCATGGCGACCGGCTGTTCTCGTCCTATCAGGTCACATCGACCCTGACACTCTGGATCATCACCGAATGGGACCGCAGCGTCACCACGCTGCTGTTGCCCGACGAGTACTGATCCACGTTCTCTCAACCCCGGGGCATGCCATCGCCCGTCGGGGGAGGTGCATGCCCCCATTGCATCAGGAGCATCACCATGTCCCTTGACTCTTATTCTGAAAATAGTTGTTCTGAAAACATCGGCTCCGACACTACCGTGCAGGGCGACCTGCTCGATACCACCGCGTCCCCGCTCGATATCAGCCTGCAGGACTTCGTGTCCGAGTTCGGCGACGAGTTGCTCGACTCCCTCAACCGCGCCAACCCGCCGGTCTATACCGGTCAGGCCAGAGCGCATCGCCAGGTCCTTTTGGCCGGTCTGAAGCGGCAGTTGTTTCCCGCCCAGGCCGATGTCGTCCACGCCGTCGCCGAACTGCTGATCGATCGCGGCGAACGTGCCGCCATCGTCAACGGTGAGATGGGTAGTGGCAAGACGACAGTCGGCATCGCCGCGGCCGCCGTGCTCAACGCCGAAGGCTACCGTCGTACCCTGGTACTCTCGCCTCCCCACCTGGTCTACAAGTGGCGGCGGGAAATCCAGGAGACCGTGGCCGGCGCCAAGGTCTGGGTGCTCAACGGCCCGGACACCCTGGTCAAACTCATCAAGTTGCGCGAGCACTTGGGTGTAGCGCCCCAAGGGCAGGAGTTCTTCGTCCTGGGTCGCGTGCGCATGCGCATGGGCTTTCACTGGAAGCCGGTGTTCGTGCGTCGGCATACCCGTCACGGCGAGGTCGGTGCGTGCCCGCATTGCGGTCAGGTCATCACCAACCTGGACGGTGAGCCGATCAACCCGGTGGAGTTGGAAGCAGAGGAATCCCGCCGCAAATGCAGCCACTGCGCCTCGGCGTTGTGGACGCTGATCCGGCCCAGAGGACTATCGGCCGGAGACCAGTCACAGGCCGTGCTCAAGGCGCTCAAGCGTATTCCCACCATCGGTGAAGTCACCGCGCGCAAACTGATGACGCAGTTTGGCGAGTCGTTCCTGGCCTCCATGCTCGGCGACAACCTGTACGAGTTCATCAACCTGATGGATGAGGACGGCGAGTTGGTGTTCTCCGATCGCCAGGCCCAGCGTATGGAGCGCGCCATGGCCTCGATGGAGTTCGGCTTCGGTGAAGGGGGTTACCAGCCATCAGAGCTCGTCAAGCGCTACCTGCCACAAGGCACGTTCGACCTGCTCATCGCCGACGAGGCGCACGAGTACAAGAATGCGGGCTCTGCCCAAGGACAAGCCATGGGCGTTCTGGCGGCCAAGGTCCGCAAGACGCTGCTGCTCACCGGTACGCTGATGGGTGGCTACGGCGACGACCTGTTCTATCTGTTGTTCCGTGCGCTGCCGGCGCGAATGATCGAAGACGGCTACCGGCCCAATCAGCAGGGCAGCCTGACGCCGGCCGCGATGGCGTTCATGCGTGATCACGGCGTGCTCAGGGACATCTACTCCGAGAGCAACGGCTCGGCCCACAAGACCGCCAGGGGCAGCAAGATCACGGTGCGAACCGTGAAGGCGCCGGGTTTTGGCCCCAAGGGTTTACTGCGCTGCGTGTTGCCGTTTACGGTATTCCTGAAGCTGAAGGATATCGGTGGCACTGTGCTGCCGCCCTACGACGAGGCGTTCCGCGAAGTGGCCATGGCCGACGAGCAGGCGCAGGCCTACTCACGCCTGGCGGGGCAGTTGACCGCCGAGCTGAAGCAGGCCCTGGCGCGTCGCGACACCACGCTCCTGGGCGTGGTACTCAACGTGCTCCTGGCCTGGCCGGACACCTGTTTCCGCGCGGAAACGGTCAAGCACCCGCGAACCCGCAATCTGCTGGCGTTCACTCCCTCGCTGTTCTCCGACCTGGAAATCATGCCGAAAGAACGGGAGCTGATCGACGTCTGCCATGAGGAGAAGGCTGCTGGTCGCAAGGTACCGGTCTACAGCGTCTACACCGGGACACGGGATACCACGTCTCGGCTTAAAGGGTTGCT
>JBKDZQ010000058.1:0-3879 GCA_047971325.1 Parahaliea sp. | reverse complement strand
CAAGGCTTTGTGCTTGAGGTGACGCAGGAACACCGCCATGAACTGCGGGTCGGCCTGGGCGCCCCACACCGCCAGCGAATGCCCCAACAGCCACAGCACCAACCCGGGCAACCACAATTGCAGCCCCAGCCCGACTGCGGCAGCCAGGGTACCGTTGGCAATGGCCACGGTGCGCGGCGCCCCGCCCAGCAGGATCGGTTCGGTCAGCGCCCGATGCAGCGGCACCTCGAAGCCCTCGGCAAATCCGGACACCCCGGTCATGCCACCACCGCCCCGCCGGAGAAGCTAAAGAACGACAGGAAGAACGAGGACGCCGCAAAGGCAATCGACAGGCCAAAGACGATCTGCACCAGCCGCCGAAAACCGCCGGAGGTATCACCAAAGGCCAGCGCCAACCCGGTGGCGATAATGGCGATCACCGCCACGATGCGCGCCACCGGCCCCTGGATGGAATCGAGGATGGATTGCAGCGGCCCTTCCCAGGGCATGCTGGAACCGGCCGCCTGGGCCGCCGAGGCCCAGCACAGCAACAGGATCGTCAATAGCAACACCTGACAGCCCAGGCGACAGGCGGGATCGACAAACAACACACAGGCATGATTTCGGGTCATGTGTATTCTCCGGATGAGATTGAGGTTGGGGATGACGGTGAAGACGACACCGGGGCGTCGTCGAGGTGATAACCGTCGCTGTCAAAGCCGGTCACGCGGGCCACCGTGCGCACCTTGCGGGCACGACCCCGCCCGGCGATAAACACCACCACGTTCACCGCCTCGGCGATCAGGGCACGCGGCGGTGTGATGGCGACTTCCAGGATCAGTTGCTCCAGCCGCAGCAAGGCGCCGTGCGCGGAACCGGCATGCACGGTGGCAATACCGCCGGGATGGCCGGTGCCCCAAACCTTGACCAGGTCCAGCGCCTCGCCACCACGCACTTCACCAACAATGACCCGATCCGGGCGCAGGCGCATGGTGGCCCGCACCAGCTCGGTCATGGACACCACGCCAGGGCGGGTGCGAAGCGGCACGTGGTCCTTGGCCACGCACTGCAACTCCACTGTGTCTTCCAACACCAACACCCGATCATCGGTGGCCGCGATCTCCGCCAGCAGCGCATTAGCCAAGGTGGTCTTGCCGGTGCTGGTACCACCGGCCACCAGGATGTTTTGGCGCTCCCGCACGGCTGTACGCAGAAAAGCCGCCTGCCCATCAGCCAGCACGCCGTCGCGCACATAGTCGTCCAGCGGAATCACGCCCACCGCCCGCTTGCGCAAGGCAAAGGCCGGCGCCGGGGATGCCGGAGGCAGCACCCCCTCAAAGCGCTCACCGGTTTCCGGCAACTCGGCGCTTAACAGGGGCCGGCCGCGGTGGACCTCCACGCCGACATGGGCTGCCACCAGGCGGATAATGCGCTCGCCATCGGCGGCCGAGAGCGTCTCGCCGCTCGGCGCACGCCCCGTGGATAAGCGATCCGTCCATAAACTGCCGTCCGGATTGAGCATCACCTCCACCACATCCGGGTCCGCCAGGGCGGTAGCGTTCAAGGGCCCCATGGCCGTGCGCAGCATGCGGATGCGCCGATCCAGTGAGTGTGTGGAGGAGGATGACGGGTGGGCAGCGTTCATGGGTCGCCCTCCCCGCCCTGTCGCTGTCCGTCTTGCTGCGCCTGTTGTTCCTGTTGGCGGGCCTCGACCCAGTCGGCAATGTCATCCAGACGTTGGTTGCCGGGTTCCAGTTCTTCGTAAACCTCCCGCACCAGACTGCGGCCGCGAAGAATATGCCGACCCAACTGCTCAACGAACTGCTCGAAGCGCGCCCTGCCCTGGGCCTTGGCTGCGTCCTGATGTGATTCCGGCAGTGGTGTGCTAACGGTCAGGTAGTAGCGCACGAAGAGCGCCAATGTCTCGATCAGGACGTTCTGGTCCCGCTCCAGTTTCTCGAACTGGCGGGACAGGCGATCCAGCCGTTTGGCCATGGCCGCCTCGCGTTTGTCGGCGGCATCGGGGGACAGCCAGGACGCCAGCGCCGCCGCAACGATGGACGACTTGGACACGCCCTTCTTCGCGGAAAGCTCGTCCAGGCGCTTGGCGTGATCACGCTGGATAAACAGGTTCAGGCGGTGACGGGAGTGCAGTCGGCTCATAGGGCAATACCATCATCAGGATCAAGGGCGGCCTGGCGCGCCAGGCGTTGCAGCCGGGGATCGAACTTCGAGGGCAAGGGCTCGATGTCGTCCTCGTCTTCCAATAGCGCCAGGTCATTGGTGAGCGGCTTGGCTTCCGGCTCCCAACTCACCGTTTCGGAGAGTTCCGGTTGCCGGCGTGGGCCACCGTCGTCACTGCCCCCGGCATTCCCAGCCGCAGTAGACGTCATAACCGGCGACGCAGGCACCGCCAGTTCGCTCCAGTCATTGGGGCGCACCTGGGGCACATCGACATAACGCTCAGCCTCAAGAATCGGGGGCGGCAACACCCGACGGGTGAAGTTGGCATCCCGGTAATAGCGCAGCTTCTTGGCCCGGATCGGTGGCTGGCCGGAGACCATCACCACCGCTTCGTCCGATGGCAGTTGCATCACCTCCCCCGGCGTCAACAGGGGCCGCGCCGTCTCCTGGCGCGAGACCATCAGGTGACCCAGCCACGGCGCCAGGCGGTGACCGGCGTAGTTGCGCTGCGCCCGCAGTTCGGTGGCGGTACCCAGGGTGTCGGAAATCCGCTTGGCAGTGCGCTCGTCGTTGGTGGCGAAAGTCACCCGCACATGGCAGTTGTCGAGAATGGCGTGGTTGATACCGTAAGCCTTGTCGATCTGGTTCAGGCTTTGGGCAATCAGGAAACTGCGGATGCCGTAGCCCGCCATAAAGGCCAGTGCGCTCTCGAAGAAATCCAGCCGCCCCAGTGCGGGAAATTCATCCAGCATCAGCAACAGTTTGTGTCGGCGCTCGATACCATCGCCACCGCCGAGGGATTCGGTCAGCCGCCGCCCGATCTGGTTGAGGATCAACCGGATCAGCGGTTTGGTGCGGTTGATGTCCGAAGGTGGCACCACCAGGTACAGCGACACCGGATGCTCGGCGGCAATCAGGTCGGCAATGCGCCAGTCGCAACGGGAAGTCACGGCCGCCACCGTCGGGTCACGGTACAGCCCCAGAAAACTCATGGCGGTGGAGAGTACCCCGGAGCGCTCGTTGTCGGCCTTGTTCAGCACCTCCCGCGCCGCCGAGGCCACCACCGGATGCGGCCCATCATCCAGGTGCTTGGTGGTCATCATCCGGTGCAGGGTCACCTCGAAGGGACAGGCCGGGTCGGAAAGGAAGTTGGCAACACCGCGCAGGGATTTGTCCTCGCCCGCGTAAAGCACATGCAGGATGGCGCCCACGAGCAAAGCGTGTGAAGTCTTCTCCCAGTGGTTGCGACGTTCCAGCGCGCCTTCAGGGTCCACCAGGAGATCGGCGATGTTTTGCACATCGCGCACCTCGTGAGCGCCACGTCGCACTTCCAATAAGGGATTGTAGGCAGCCGACTTCGCATCGGTGGGATTGAACAACAGGCAATGGGAAAAGCGCGCCCGCCAGCCGGCGGTCAGTTGCCAGTTCTCACCCTTGATATCATGGATCACTGCCGAGGCGGGCCAGGACAACAGGGTCGGCACCACCAGTCCCACGCCCTTGCCCGAACGGGTCGGCGCGAAGGTCAGGACATGTTCCGGACCTTCGTGGCGCAGGTACTTGCCATCGTGCTGACCGAGAAAGACGCCGGCATCGCCGGTCAGACCGGCACGATCCACTTCGGCCGCTTCGGCCCAGCGTGCCGAACCGTAGGTGGTCACCAGGCGTGATTGGCGCGAACGCCAGATCGACATGCCGATGGCCACCACCACGGCC
>JBKDZQ010000057.1:0-4632 GCA_047971325.1 Parahaliea sp. | reverse complement strand
AGAAGACCTGAAACGGGAAGAGGGCATCCTCTCCAACACCGGGGCCCTGCTGGTCAACACTGGCAAGCGCACCGGGCGCTCCCCGGCGGACCGTTTCATCGTGCGCTAGCCCAGCACCGAGGACGCCATCGACTGGGGTCCGGTCAACCGGCCCTTCGACAGCGACGCCTTCGACGCACTGTGGGACCGGGTGGAGTCCCATATCGCCGAGCGCGACAGCTTTGTCAACCACCTGCACGTGGGTGAGCACAGCGACCACTACCTGCCGGTCTCGGTGATCACCGAGACCGCCTGGCAGGGCCTGTTCGGCCGCAATATGTTCATTCGTCCGGCCCAGTACAATGTCGGTCGCAAGCCAGAGTGGACCGTGCTCAACGCCGCCGGCTTTGTCTGCGATCCGGAACGGGACGGCACCAATTCCGACGGGGTGGTCATTATCAACTTCGCCCGCCGCAAGGTGCTGCTGGCCGGCATGCGCTACGCTGGCGAGATGAAAAAAGCCATGTTCTCGGTGCAGAATTTCCTGTTGCCGGAGAAGGACGTGCTACCCATGCACTGCTCCGCCAACGTCGGCGACAAAGGTGACACCACTTTGTTCTTCGGCCTCTCCGGCACCGGCAAGACCACCCTGTCCGCCGACCCGGAGCGTTACCTGATCGGTGACGACGAACACGGCTGGTGCCGGGGTTCGGTGTTCAACATCGAGGGCGGCTGCTACGCCAAGACCATCGATCTCAGCCAGGAAAACGAGCCCATCATCTGGGACGCTATCCGCTTTGGCGCCATCATCGAAAACGTGGTGCTGGACGAGCAGCGTCGCGCCAACTACTGCGACACCAGCCTGACCGAGAACGGCCGCTGCTGCTATCCCCTGGAACACGTGGAGAAGCGCACCTCGTCCAACGCCGGCGGCGAACCCGGTTGTGTGATCTTCCTGACCTGCGACGTTTCCGGCGTCCTGCCCCCCATCTCCATCCTGAGCAAGGAGGCGGCGGCCTTCCACTTCCTCAGTGGCTACACTGCCCGCGTCGGCTCCACCGAACTGGGTGCCGAGGCCGGTATCCACCCGACCTTCTCCACCTGCTTTGGCGCGCCCTTCATGCCGCGCCCAGCCAGCGACTATGCCGAACTGCTGATGAAACGTATCGAGGACTTCGGCAGCCAGGTCTACCTGATCAACACCGGCTGGACCGGCGGCTCCGGCGCTCCCGGCGGCAGCGGCTCCCGCTTCCCCATCCCGGTGACCCGCGCGGTGGTGGCGGCGGCCCAGAGCGGCGCCCTGCTGGACGCGCCGACCGAGCACCTGGACATCCTCAACCTGAATTTCCCCACCGCCGTCCCCGGCGTCGACCCCCAGTATATCAACCCGCGCAATAACTGGGGCGATGTGAAAGCCTACGACGAGCAGGCGCGCAAGCTGGCGAGCCTGTTTGTCCAGAATATCGCCAGGTTCGACATATCAGACGCCATCCTGGCCTCGGGGCCAAAGGCTTCCTGAGCCTGCGTTCTCCGCTTGCCAAAAGCCCGCCACCTGGCGGGCTTTTGCGTTTCCGGGCCTTGCGTCCCGATGCCCACAGTCCAATGCTGCGCAAGGCCACTTTCCCGGTAAAGGAATCGCGAGTGAGTCGACCATGAACGCCCACCTCGGCACTGCCGCCAGGGTGCCTCCGCTCAGTTTGCCTACAAGACAACATTCTTTTCAAGTTGGTGTTATTGAATCAACTCTGTGCAGCGATATCCTGCAAAAAAGCGTAGCTGCTCACGACGTATACTAAAACAGGCCCCAGCCGGACGCCCGGGAAAGCTCTCACCACATGAACAGTCTGATCACTTTGCTGCGCAGCTTCGTCGGCCCCACCGCCGTCATCGCGGCGGGCACCATGGGCGCCGGGGCGGTAGCCTCATTCCTCCTGGCCGGCGCCTGGTTCCGCTACGACCTGCTGTGGGTAATCCTGCTGATGCTGCCTGTCTTCGTGGTCAGTACCGATACCGCTTCCCGCATCGGCTTCCTCAATGCGCGCGAGGGCATGTTCTCCCTGATCAGGCGTCAGCTGCACCCCGCCCTGGCCTGGTTCCTGTTACTGGTCAATGTGCCGGTGCACTTCCTCATCGTCATGGGCCAAATGTCGGTCATGACCTCCGCCCTGATGTCCATCTTCGGCTTCCATCCCCCGGGCCCCGGCGCAACCGCAGACTACGCGCAGGGCTACCAGATCGCCGAAGTCGCGATCAACCTGGCGTGTGGCGGTGCCATACTCTGGCTGGTGCTGGCCCAGGGCTATGCACGGATGCAAAGGGCCATGAGTGTGCTCATGGCACTGATGTTCATCTGCTTTTTGATGGTAGCCCTGCGGGGCATGAGCGAACTGCCGGGCATCCTCTCCGGTTTCATTCCCCAGTTGCCGGAAGACGTGGCCAGAGCCGATAGCGCACCACCCCGGGTGGCCACCAGCTCCATCATCGCCATGATCGGGGCGGCCATCGCGCCAGCGGCCCTTCTGGGCATGCCCTACTTGCGGGCGGATGACAGTGGCGCCGAACGGGATCTGGGGCGAGACCTGCGCAGCTCCGTGGTGAACCTGGGCCTGATTTTCGGGGCCTACGCCATTTTCATCGTCATTGCCGGCGGTTTCGCCCTCTATCCATTGCCCAATCACGCCGAAATCGAAACGGTACACCAGGCCAGCGCCGTGCTGCAGGACGCGTTCCCGGCCGCCCTCGCCTTCGCTGGCCCGGCGATCTTTTCTCTCGGTGTGTTCATGGCCGCGGTAACCACGCTGGTGGTCGCTGCCCAGCTGTCGGTGTATTTCAGCCTCGACATGTTCCACCGGAACTGGCGTTTCACGACCGACAACCGACTTTACCATCAGGTTCTGGCGATCTTCATGACGGGCGCCGCGCTGCTCGCCCCCTTCTGGAGCTTTCCCGCCCTGCTCAAAGTCGTGCTGCTGATGGGTATCAACGTGGTCGTTATCCCGCTGGTATTTGTTATCGTCATCTATCTGATCAATCGCCCCAGTGTCGTCGGCAACCACACCGCCGAATGGTGGCGCAACGCGTTGCTGGCGGCGGGACTGCTGACCTCCATCGCCCTGGCGGTGGACAAGGTGCCCCACTATCTTTCCATACTGCTGCCCTGAAACCTGCCGGAGGTTTTACCATGAGCGACACTCGCCCCCTGTTCAAGCGCGCCGACCATGTGTCACTGACCGTCGCCAAGCTGGATGAGGTCGTCACGTTCTATACCGAGGTATTTGGCGCCACCCTGTGCTATCGCATGGGTCCCTTCGACGCAGCCGGGATCCCCCCGATGGACGACGGCAGGGACTGGGCCGCGGCCCACGTCAATGTGCCGGGCGCCCGCCTGCACATCGCCATGTTGCGACTGACCGGGAACCTAGACATGGAGCTGTTCCAGTACGACAAACCCGCCGACGCCGCCAATACCCCGCCCCGCAACTGCGACATCGGCGCGCGCCATCTCTGCCTGGAGGTGGAGGACGTTCACGCCGCGGTCGACTATCTGCAACAGCACCGGTGCAGGGCTCTTGCCGGCCCCATCGTCTCCGAAGGCGGGCCAGCGCCGGACTCTCTGTCCTGGTACATACTGGACCCCTTCGGCCACCAGCTGGAGCTGGTCCAGTACACCTGAGCATGGACTACACTCTATGCGCTACCAAAGAACAATGAGGCGCCTCCCCAGGGCGCTCCTGACCACAGCCGCCCTGGCCCTGCTGACTCCGTCACTGGCACTGGCGGCAGACCGCCCCCTGACCCTGGACGCCATCTTTTCCAGTGACCAGTTTGCCAACCCGCTGCCCGCCAGCCTGCAGTGGCTGGGTAACGGCGAGGCGATAGGCTACATCGATAGCGAATCCGGCAAGTTCCTGACTCGTCCGGCAGGCGGTGAAACGCCTTCCACCCTGCTCGCGCTCACCAGCCTGCGCAGCGGTGACCAGCCATTGACCGTCAGCGATATCCGCTGGAGCCCCGATCTGCTCACAGCGCTTATCGAAACTGCCCCACAAACCACCCGGGACGGCTACCACGAGGCGATCTACTACCTCTATTCCAGGCAAGCCGCCACCTTGTGGCCCCTCGCGCAGGGCCAGGCAGTACGCTACGCCGAGCTGTCTCCCGATGGGCAGCGCGCTGCCTATGTCCTGGCCAACAACCTGTATGTCACAAACATCGAAGGCGGAACTCCCGTAGCGGTGACCAGCGACGGGAGCGAGGACATCTTCAATGGCATCTTTGATTATGGCAGCAGTGAGTTCGGTCAGCGTAAAGCCTGGCACTGGTCGCCGGACGGAACACAAATCGCCTTCTGGCGCCTCGATGCCAGCGCCGTACCAACCTTTCCGCTGATTGACGAGCTGCAAAACTACAGCGTGGTCCATCGCTTTCACTAGCCCAACACCGGCGCGCGGCACGCCATCAACCGCGTGGGAATCTACCATGTCGGGAAAAAGACCACGCGCTGGCTCGATACCGCACAGGACCCCGACGACTACCTGCCCAGTCTCAACTGGAACCATGGGTCTCGCTACCTGTTCGTCCAGCACCTCACCCGAAACCATAAACAGCTGCGCCTGATACGCTTCGATCTCGAAAAGGGCCGGCACGATATCC
>JBKDZQ010000056.1:0-2077 GCA_047971325.1 Parahaliea sp. | reverse complement strand
GTACCGTGGCGATGTATCTCTACGAGCAAGGGTTTCGCTTCTTCAACATGGGCTATGCAGCAGTCATCGCCATGTCCCTGTTCATTGTGATCTTGCTCCTTACCTTAGTTCAGTTTCGACTCAGCCGTTCCTGGGTCCATTACCAGTAATCGCACGCCTAGAACGGCGGGAGGCAATATCTTGTGGCTCGTGTGCCTGACACCCAATCGCGGTCGAAACTATCTGGCGCTCCCACGGGCATGTTGGCCCGACCAGAACCCAAGGTGATCAGTGCGTCGGTGGCGCCAAGTCGGTGGCGCCATCAGCTGCTCGATTGGGTCCTCAATCTCTTGCTGCTGTTCGGCGGCTTGTTGATGGTCATGCCTTTTGTTTGGGCATTTTCGACCTCTCTCCGGCCAAGCCGAGAATCCTTTTCCCTGCCGCCACAATGGCTGCCGACGTCTTGGGAGTTTGCGAACTATCAAGTAGTGCTTGATTCTCTACCGTTCTTCCAGTTCGTTTTCAATAGTTTCAAAGTTGCGGGAGCAATCACTATTCTCCAGCTCATCACTTGTTCCACTGCGGCGTATGCATTTGGACGATTGAACTTCAAGGGACGAGATGCGCTATTTTATGTCTTCCTCGCGGCGTTGATGGTGCCGCAATCGGTGACGATCATCCCGATCTTTGTCATTATCCGAAACCTGCAATTGCTCGATTCGCACTGGGCGCTGATCTTGCCAGCAACGTTTAGCGCGTTCGGGGTGTTCTTGTTGCGTCAGTTCTTCTTGACCATTCCGCGTGATCTCGAAGATGCTGCTCGGATTGATGGCGCGGGGTTTTTCGAGATTTTTTGGCGCATCATGTTGCCACTGGTCGCGCCAGCACTCGTGACCTTGACGATTTTCTCCTTTAACTTCTACTGGAATGAGTACTTTCGGCCGCTTATCCTCCTCACAAGTTGGGAACAGATGACGCTGCCACTCGGCCTCACCGTATTGCGTGGGTATCTCGGCACCGGCAATACAGCTGCGGTCATGGCCGGCGTAACCATGGCAATTGCCCCAGTATTGGCAGTGTTCCTGGTGTTCCAACGCTATTTGATCGAGGGTATCACGCTCACCGGGCTGAAGGAGTAGACCGATGTTGGACGTCGATCGTCGGCATCGACTCACCACACCGAATACGGACAGGAGCACTCCGCCGACCTGGATCCGCCGGACTTGGGGCGTGCTGTGGGATAGCCTCTCGCCGCTTGTGCTCATCAACTTGGGGGGAACACTGCTCGCGGCGCCGCTCATCGCGCTTGGGCTTGCGATCGGGTTTTTCGGTTTCCTGATCGCGCTCGGAGTCACGATCCCCGTGATTCTGGGTGCACAGATGGCGGCGATAAGCATGGACTGGCGACACAAGCCGGGAGCCATGCCCAGACACGCAATTTCGGCGGTCAAGCGGCATTGGATGCCGTTGATAACCCTTGGCCTTCTCGGCGCTATCGGCGGGGGTGCCAGCTTGATGACGACCTCGCAGCTTATGGCGGGCGGCCGGGGCCCGCTGGTCGGATTCTGGTTCGCCCAAAGCGCCGTGCTCGTCGTGCTCGCGTTGCTGCTGATCTATGCGGTGCCGCTCACGGCCACCCGGAGCCTTGGGCCACGTCTGGCTCTGCGCAACGCCATGGTGCTCGTCCTGGCTGCGCCATTGCCTACGATTGGCGTCCTTGCGTTGGTGGTGGCGCTGTTGGTCCTGATGCTTTGGTTTGGCCTCGGTCTCTGGCTCATCGTGCCGGTGATCCTTGCCGTGGTGATCACCACGAATTGCGAGGCACAAATTGAACGACTCGACGCGCAAGGCCGAAGTCAGTGAACAACGAGGCTGGTCCTGGGGACCCGTTCATGCCCGGCGTTTGGAGCCGGCCCACGGTTGGGCCCGACCTCCTCCGTGGCATTTCCCAAATAGTCGCCACTGTGCGCCCAACATTGGGGCCGGTGCCGCGGCTGGTGGCGGTCGCGCCGGCGAATGGGGGTGCACCGGAACTCCTCGATTCTGGTGCGACCATTGCCCGCCGCATTGTTTCAATACCCGGCCAAGTCACGAATAC
>JBKDZQ010000055.1:0-2380 GCA_047971325.1 Parahaliea sp. | reverse complement strand
GGCGATGCGGGTACCGCTGGTGGCGTAGGTTTCGCGCCGCTTGAGGGCGGCAAACAGGCTGTCGCGGGTATTTTCTTCCGCCCATATGCCCACCAGACCGCCGGGGTTGTAGTCGTTGCGCTGCTGGCGACGCTTGGGAAATTTGTCGCCGCTGCCCCAGGCGTCGCCTTTCCAGTTGTTTTCCTCGGTGGCGCCGGGAGTCGACACATGAGTGTCAGTGGAACCGACAAAGCCCAGTTGCAGGGGATTGTCGCCGCGGGCGATGTAGTTCTGCAGACCACGGTTCAGTACGTTGCGGATATAGCTGCGGCTGACCTCCTGCACATACGCCGGGTCGGTTTTTGCCCGCTCCTTGAGGGCGGGGGTGGCGAAGGCTATCTCGTAACCGCAGTCGGCGTCAACGTCGTCCCAGTGCTCGGCGATGCACTCGCTGTTGCCCTTGCTCTGGTGGATTTCCACCAGGCGCTCGTAGCGACCGCGCAACTGGCGGGCGTTGTTGTCGGCTGATTCCACGTCAAAACCGCCGCCTTCACTCAGGTTGGTATTGTGGGGGATGGCGATGACATCGCAGTTGTCCTCGGGGCGACACTGTTCCGCCAGCGCCTGCCACAGCTGCAGCGGAGTTGGGTAGCGCACATAGTCGATGGCCTCTTTGGCCACCGAGGTGCCCCGGTAGATCAGGTTGCGGTGCCAGTGGGCGTTGCTGGGGGTGGCGGACCACTCGTTGCCGATGAAAGCGGTGAATTCGCAGGGCGCGTTGGCGGCGTTGGCGAAGCCCTGGACCTTGTGCCACTGCTCGATCCGCGCACCCTCGCAATCGATGCCCTCCTGCGTGCACAGGGAGGGCTTGGCAGGTTTTTCACCGGCGATCACCTCCAGCAGGTAGTTGACGAATACCGAGCGCGAGCCCTTGAGGTCGGTGCCAGCGCCATCGCGCAGGCCCTGGCAGTAGGGGTTGTCCAGCTGCGCCGGGCCGATGCACAGGTTCATCACATCGAAGGTCTCGGCGTGATCGGTGACGGCGCTGAAATCCAACGGGCGGGACAGTTGCAGTTGGGTTTCGCCGTCGGGCAGGGTGATGGCCTGGCCGCGGGCGAAGGAAAAGGCCTCGGCGGGACCGGCGATGGTGCCAAAGGCGTAGGCGTCCATCGAGTAGGCGGTGTGCACGTGCAGGTCGCCCCAGTACAGGTTGAGCCTGCCCTCCTGAAAGCCGGGGCAGTGGCTATCGTCAGCGCCGTGTGCGATGCTGCTGGCGACAAGGCAGGCCAGCAGGGCGCTGCGTTTGATGTTCACGGACTGCATGCGTATCCATCTCCTCGCGGCGGCCTTCGTTATTATGCCTGGACGAAGCCTGCCGGTGTGATTGGCGGTTGGCTGGCAAGAGTGTTAACATCAGGAATGTTAACATGAACAAAAATGTTTTAGTAATACTTAGAAGTCACTTTTTGCTCGCACCCTGCACCTCCTGTCCAGGCTGGGCACCGTTCAATCGACCGTAAACAGGAAACGTTATGGACCTTTCGCTATTTGATTTGTCGGGCAAAACCGCGCTGGTCACCGGCGGCGGCACCGGACTGGGGCGCCACTTCGCCGAGGTGCTGGCGGATGCCGGCGCTACGGTGATCGTGTGTGCGCGGCGCGAGGAAAAGCTGCGTGAAACGGTGGCGGCGATCGAGGCGGCCGGTGGCCGCGCCCTGGCGCACGCCATGGATGTGGGCTCCCAGGACAGCATTGCCGAGGCCTTCAATGTCACTGTGGGCGCCGATGGCGTGGTGGATATCCTGGTCAACAACGCCGGTGTGGTGGCCAAGCCCATGCTGCTGGATATGGATGTGGACACCTGGGACTGGGTGCAGGAGGCCAACCTGCGCGGCCCCTGGCTGGTGGCGCGGGAAGCGGTGCGGCGCCTGGCGGCGGCGCAGAAGCCCGGCGGCAAGGTCGTCAACATTGCCTCGGTGCTGGGGGTCGCCACCCAGAAGGGCACTGGGCCCTATTCCGCCTCCAAGGCCGCCCTGCTGCACCTGACCCGCAACATGGCGGTGGAGTGGGCGCGCTACGGCGTCAATGTCAACGCCATCGCCCCGGGCTACTACACCACCGATCTGGCGGAAGAATGTCTCGAGAGCGCGCCCGGCCAGGCCCTGCTCAAGCGCATTCCCCAACGCCGTCTGGGGGAGTACCGCGACCTCAGTGGCGCCATCCTGATGCTGGCCACCGACGCCGGCGCCTACATGACCGGCACCTGTGTGACGGTGGATGGCGGGCTGTCGCTGCCCATTGTCTGAGCATCCGCGCCGCGGGCTTTGTCCCTCTCGTAGTCAAAGCCGGCCCGGTCTTGCCACACCGACCTGAAAACAGTGGATTGATCGCGCGCCTTATG
>JBKDZQ010000054.1:0-21921 GCA_047971325.1 Parahaliea sp. | reverse complement strand
TATCTAAAACCACGCCAAAACGCGCCTTTGCATAGTCTTCTACTAGCGACTGGCCTTCCGCATCACTGGCTCGCTGGTAGGCAAGCCGAATAGTACCCAGCGCATCCACAATCTTGGTGTGAGTCGGGTCGTTCAGCGGGGCTCTGACGGCACTTTTATCTTTCATGGGCAAATACTGTGCCGACCAGTACACAGAGCGAGGTCCATTGCGGGGTTTCTCCGCATCACGCGGATCAGGCGGGATAACTTTCAGGCGTATTTGATCACCCAGTGCGTATTTCCCGTCCCCGAAAATACGCTCTAAATCTTTGCCCCAGTATGTTCGTTCCTTCCCTGTATCCATGTTGCGCAATGTCGCAAAAAAGCTCATCCCGGCATTTGACCCAAATTGGTAGGGGGCCTGGCCGAACCCTGACAGCTCCGTTTGCGGGTAGCGACGACTCTCCCGGCGCAAGGTTTGACGGTTTTGGGCTATGGCCGGCATGGCATTCGCCGGAATGCCGTTGCGTTCCAGGGCACCTGCAAAGCGCTCCCGCCACTGCGCCAAATCCCCTTTTCGTGGATTTAGCCGCTTGCCATCAAAACCCATCATCGGCACCGACACATGAGCATGCTCCTGGTCGGTGTCATCGTGAAAGGTGTAGATGTAGTCGTAATTGGCAAACTGCTCGGCCAACATTTCGCGTACCGAAGCCCGGAACGCCTCTGACGGGGTGCCCGGTGGCATAGACAGAATCAAATTGCAGGTAAGCCGCTTGTTCTTGTGGCCCTTCCTGTCGACGTCCTCGACCCCGCGTTCATGGTCCCTAAGCGCTTCCCGCTGTTCCGCGCCTGGTTTCCCAAGCTCACTGTCCGCGGCGTCGTAAACGGGGTTCTTCCCATTCCGGCTGATATACGACAAGTGGTCGCCCAGCCGCCCCGATTTGGAAAACGAAGTGATCTTGACCATCACTTCCGGGATCGGCACCCGCGTCTGCTTCGCCTTCTTCAAAACACGCTTGGCATGTTCTCGCTGCACCCTGGGCTTGCCCGTTTTAGCGAACACCAGGCGAAAGGCTTTGTCGGTATCTGACGCACTCACGATAGCCGCCCCTGGACATCGCGGAGCTGGTCTCGGGTCTCGCGCAGCAGCGCGCCAAGCCGCCGGGCTTCGTCGCGATCCAGCTCAACCGGCAAACCGCTATTGGCCGCCCGCGCGACCTGGTTCAGGTTCCGACCGATAGCCGTTATCTCTCGCTGCAGGCCAGCCAGGCGCTTGCTGTAGTCGGGGGTCAGTCCGCCCTCCCCTTCCAGCCGCATAGCGGCCGCCTCTTTGATCCAGGCCGAGAAGGTTTTACGGCCTCGAGCGCGCTCGATCTTCTCATAGAGCGCGCTGGGGTAGCGCGTGGGCTTGTAGTGGCTGTCTGCCATGCGTGCGCCTGTTTTTGCTCCAATTCCACGACAATTGTAACACAAATTGCCTATCCTGCATTAGTCTCCTTTCCGCCCTTTGCACTTCGCCGTTGGGGTCTTTAGCTCCAGAATTGAGAGAATGAGGCCACACAAGTGTGGCGCTATGTAATCTTATGTAGTAATGTGTGGCTAAAGCTTGTCGTTATATGTGGAGATGTATACGATTATGTCATCAAGCAAACAGGTCTCACTGACACAAATTCTGCGCTCTGAGTGGTCAACGATCCAATTAGAACGCAGCCGGGGGGTACTCCTCCGGGACATATTCAAGCGGCTGGAAGGTGACTACCAGGTTGAACGCGCTTACACCACCTGGAGCACCACCTACAACCGGCTGAAAAAGCAGCTCGATGATCGGCCCAGCCGATCATCGGCAGCGCCGCCGACTAAGCCGGCCACTCCCCCGCCAACACCACAGCAGCGGAATTGGTCAGCCAAATCAAATCACAGCGAAAACCCTGCGCTAGCGGCTCTAAGGGGTAAGAAAAAGTAGCCTCATGTGGCTATCTGTAGCAATGAGTAGTAACGGTACTTACTCTCTGACAACACAACCGGAGCATCCAACATGGCAAAATCAGTAATCTTTACAATGGTCGGCAAGGGCGGCGTCGGCAAATCCACCACCTCGGTCTGGCTGCACCAGTTCCTGGTCGAAAAAGGGCTAAACGTTCAGGGTTACGATATGGACCCAGACAATGCGACTTACGACGCTTTTGATGGCCTCAATACCCAACACATTGACGTGTACAACAAACGCCGGGAAATCGACAAATCTCTGTTTGATAACCTGGTCGAAAATCACCTGCTCCAGATCCCTGACAACACCGTGGCCATCGTCGATAACGGCGCAACAAACTTCAATGCGCTGCTCACCTACATGAGCGAAAACACCTTGATTGATCTTTTGGCCGATCACGGCATCACGACCTACATCAGCGTACCCATCGCCGGCGGCTCAGAGCATTACGAAACGCTTAAAGGTCTTGTCGCGCTCCACGAAGAATTCAACTGCCCGAAGATCATTTGGCTCAACCGATATTTCGGCGCAATGCCCGAAGGCGATGACGAAGACCCTGTTACCCTACTCCCCCAGCTCCTGGGCGACTCGCTGGCCGCGCTGATCGACATCCCTGACTACAACGCGGACACCTTCGGCAAGGCCATCGAGGAAATGCAGCGCAAGCGCAAAACCTTTGACGAGTTTTACCAGGACAGCGATTTTGGCTTGATGATGCGCAATCGGATCAAAAACTTTAAGGCGACACTGTGGGCAGAACTCGACGGCAAATTGCCCTTTGCCGCTGACAGCGGCAAAGGCTCCCGCAGCAAAAAAACTGCTGAACCTGAGCCCGAGGTGGCCGAGTAATGACCAGCGATAGCCGCGATCCCGCTGTGATCGCCCGCGAGCTCACGGCGGCCCTCGGGACGCCGGTGCGCGCGGACGATCCAGCCGTGGCCATTGTCCTGCTGGTCTCGCGCGACATTGAAACCATTCGGGAAAACATTACTCAACATCAGGCCAATGAGGCCCAGATACTGAAAACCTTCCTGGACCGTATGAAACAGAGCCCCAGCGGTCAAAACCGGCAATTGCTCAACCAAGTACGCTACCTCGCCGGCGGCACCCTGGGGGTCTCCCTCCTCACACTGCTGGCGGTTCTTTTCCGCTGATCCCCCGGCATCGAGCGCCGCGCGTCTAAGGCCGTGGCGCAGCTTCGCTACCCCACGCCCTAAGACCCGGACAAATCACGCCCAGGCCGCAAGCGGCCTGCCCGCTCAGCCGGGCGCGTGTGCGCGCGCGCGGATCAACGACAGTAGACCCAATTAGATCGCATGGGTTGATTAGGATAGTGGCGGGGGTTTTGCTTAAGGAAAGGCAGCAAGCGGCAGGCTGGGGCGCTTTTGTTGGAGCATTGGTAGTTTGGGGCGGGTCGGGATAGCGTTGCGCAGGCGGCGATTCCGGGCCTCTGAGCGCTATCGGTGATTGGCTGGGGTTTGGGTGTGTGAAATGACGTTACCAGGGCTGCTTGTAGATAAGTAGCTGATAGCGTTAACGTTATGCGGTGAAACACGTCCTTCAAATAGCCGCTGTCCTTGTCCTCGCCGGGGTTTTAGTACTGGGTGCCAGGCTGTTTTTTTTCGGCTATGTGGTGGAGACAACCACCGAAACCATGAACCAATTCACCGATGACTTAAACAACCTGAATGCAGCTCGGCAGCGGAAAATACAGGCATCGGCAGAGCTACAGCGCCAAGCCCGCCAGGAAGACCAGGCTAAACAACAACGCCTCGCAGCACTCAAACAACAACAGCGAGAGTTTGAACAGCAGCGCCAGCGAGCATTTTACGCCCAGTACGTTGCCCCTCAAGGCTGCGACGCCCCGCAAACTGAACGCCACCTGATCGAGTGCACCAACGATAAAATGCGCGCCAAGCGCTCTTTTTTCGACAGCTACACCAACGGCCAGTAAAGCATGCCGGTTGTTCCTCCCCATATTGAACCAGACCGGCCCCGCGATTACCTGGATACCTGGGCAGCTCGAGGCCGTATCTGTGTACCGGATCGGCAGGGGGCGATTGCTGACATTTTGATCTGCCAGTTGATTGAGGGCAGTTCGGAGTATGGCCAATTCCTCGATGCCGTCATTGACGGCCGACGCACGATCAACAATCCGATAAAGCGCTTCGGTGTCCGGTTCTGCGACTACCGCCCAGGGCCCTATCAGATCCCGGTGCTATGGATCATTCCCAAAACAGGGGAGGGCACTTGGCTCAAGCGGTACCGTTTATGCGTGGAAAATACATAGTTATATGTAGTTGCAAGTGGACTTATGTAGCCTTTTGTGGCTGTGCAGAAAGGTCCACACCAACGGCACCAAGTACAGCAAGGAAGCTCTGGAGAGTCGGATTACCGCCCTGCGCATCATCACTCAACGTGCGGTAAAGCTGCTCTCGCGATAACCCCGTTTCCTTTGCCACCGCCGTCATGCCCTTGGCCCTGGCCAACACACCTAGCGCCTTGGCAATGTACTTTGCGTCCCGGGTTTCTAGCGCATCGGACAAGAACACGGCCGCTGCTTCCGGCGAGTCCAGGTATTCAGCCGGGTCGAAGGGTTTGAATGTATTTTTCATTGCTCCCGCCTCCATTGATTAAGAATATCTCGTGCCTGAGTAATGTCCCGCGACTGGGTACTCTTGTCTCCACCACAAAGCAAAATTACCAGCGCGTCACCTGATTGATAAAAGTACACCCTATAACCTGGCCCGCTGTGAATCCGCAACTCACTAATGCCACCACCAACCGGGGCAACATCACCAGCAAGACCTTCCGCCAGCCGGTTAATGCGCGCAACAATTCGCGCTTTACCCTGCACATCTTTCAGCTTGCCAATCCAGCGCGTGAATTGGCTTGACTCGATCAGTTCCATATAACAGAGTGTAGTTTATAAACTACAGCAATTCAAGTTTTAATTTCAGGTTTGGCACATAATGCAGTGGGAATTCAGTGGTGGCGCTCAGAGGCCCGGAATCGCCGCCTGCGCAACGCTATCCCGACCCACCCCAAACTACCAATGCTCCAACAAAAGCGCCCCAGCCTGCCGTTTGCCGCCTTCCTCACCGACTTAGCCCACCTCTAGACTGTTCAACCCGGCAAGCGTAGCGCGCAGGCCGTAGGAGCGACAGGCCGCAGGCGGCCCGAGCGGGGAGGGAGCGAAGCGGACTCCCTGTCGAGAGTCCAGAGCGCGTCTGCGGGTTGTAGGGCGGAGCCCTACGCATTATTGTCTTTGACCTTGATTTTTCATTCAGTGGTGTCCGGGTATGTCCGGGAGTGCATTAGTGTTTGAGCAGGTGTGTGATATGACCCTTAGGGGGTCCGATTTCACGTGGATAACTTGGGTTGTCCACAGGTGAGGGCTGACAGGTACAGGTCTATACTGGAACTCACAATACAGGGGATACAGGTCAGTACAGGAAACAGATACAGGAGGGCGCTTGAAAGCCGCGCCAGTACTGGCTCTGGAGGAAATCGCGGGACCGTTTATGCGTAAAGGCGGGACCGTTTATGCGTGGATAACATCCTCGCTCCACCGGGTTATTAACTGCGATAAGGAATAATGCTTGTGCCGAGAGCGGGACCGTTTATGCGTAGAACGGTTGACCTCCACCCCTCAGAGGGCGTGTAGTATTAAGTGGCCTGAGTAGTTACTAGGACTGTTAATCGTCTGATTTCAAGGTGTATACCTTGGCCACATGTGGCTTACTCGGGGCAATTAATAAGCCACCCTTACCTTCGCTGACCCTGACATCGGGGTAAACCACCTGCACATGCTTGAGCTGGTGCAGGAACTTCTTCTTGAAGTCCCGGTTACCTTGGCCAGTGGTCGGATAGCCTGCTCCGAATTGGCCCTGCAGAGCTTCCCAGGGTATCTGTGTGGGCTTTATCAGATACGACATCCGGTAGGTTAACCAGCAGTAAATGTCCAGAGCCATAGGGGAGCGCTTCAATGCTCTGAGTGCGCGCAAGTCAATCGGGACAGGGTTTAATATGATTTCATCGTAAAAGCGCTCTGATAAGACAACAGTACTGGTAAAGAGTCCTGTTTGTTTGATGTTGGCTGGCTCCCACCACAGCTCCGCACTGTCGGCGATCATCATATTTTGTACCGCCTCAACATTGGCACCTGACGCATCGAGGCCGGTATAGGTGCATTGTATAAATGAGGAAAACAGCCGCTTGGACTGTTCTTTGACGCGGGGAATGCTGCCCCAGCGCCCGCCTGTGGGCGCAAGGCCCAGCTTGCCCATGAATTCGGACAAGCTGCCGCCCAATTCGATTTTGCGGGAGCGGGTCGATACTGCCTCTGTGGCTAGCCAGGCCAATAGAAGCCGGGGTACGTTTCCGTAGGGCAGCTTGCCGCTCGGGTTTGTGATCGAAAAAACATAGTTCCCATTCTCTCTGGTGAATGTTTTCTCTGTCGTGCTGCGGTGGGGGATCGTAGCTTGTACCAGCGCGCGGGCGACGAACCCCAGTGCTCCGGCTTCCTTGGCTGATTCAACTTCAATAGCCAAGGCTTCTTTCATCATTAAATCTAGGTGCTTACTTCTGCTGTCTGTCATGGCGATTTCCCGTAGCCTGGTAGCATTGTAACGCTATTGGCAGAGCTGACCACTGCCGTGAACTTGTTAAATTCGACGTCCGGGGTAAACTAATCGCGCACTGTGCTGACGGCGCTCCGGTCGTCGCTTTTGCGCCTGGTCAGGTGGTACCGCACCTGATCAGGCTTTATCTCTTTTTAGTAACTCGCCTGGCAGGACAAAACTGGCTTTTGTTTTGCCTGGGGAGTCCTTGGGAACTATCGCTCCCAACCGTCCGACGGATCGGGCCTCGATGGGGCCTTATTCACCAGCTCATTACCAATTTCTTTAACCAGGTCGGCCGATACCTTGTGCTCTGACAGTATCTTAACGACGGTTTCCTGGGCTTCTTTGCTGCTATCTTTCGCCGAAACCTTCAGGGCTTGAATTACAGCCGCCTGCTGTCGTTCTGGCCCTGGCGTGACAATATCCTTGAACAGGGCCTGCTTTTTGCTGTCATCGCCATGAATGGCCTCTATGGATGCCTCTACCCATTGTTCACGGCTGGTGGCCTTAAAATCCAGCTCATAGCCATGCGTCTTGGCTATTTGATCCATCATCGTCCGGGTGGTGCGTCCGTTGCCTTCCCTGAACGGGTGAGCATAATCTATCGTCGAGTGGATCTCTGCCATCCGCTTAGTGAATTCGGGTGGGGAATCTGCTTCCTTCCCTAGCGCCTCCAGGTGCGCGGTCAACTCTTTGTGCATCAAATAATCAATGTGAACCGCTTGCGCAAAGTAGGTGCCGCCTTTACTTAAATCATACTCGCGTACAACGCCGGCATGACTGCTCACGTCCTGGAATGTATAGCGGTGAATAGACGTCATGTGTTCCAGGTCGAATTTTCCTCCAATGGGGTCATCTTTTAGCTCAAGTGCCCGCTGTTCTGATAACAGTCTTGAGCGATTTTCCAGGTCTTCTGGGGTTCGGCCCGGTTTAATTAACTTGTCTTCGAAAACATCCAACCACTTATCACTGGTGCTTACCGTCATATAAGGTGTGCCCGAAGTCGCTCACCCCATTCTTCAGTGGTAATTTCACCCCTAACCCAAGCCTCCCGCAGCTCGTAAGCCAAGCCATCCTTTGGACCCAGTGGGGCATAGCCTTCCAGTGCTTCTGACGCTTCTACTTCTTCGACATGTGTTCTGCGCCGTTCCTGCTCCTCCGCGCTGATCAGCGGACGCTTTTCTTGTCTTACTTCCATTATCATGTCCTCCACAGAGCGACGATCTGCTGAAAATCAGGGCCATAGCTAATGGTCCCGTGGGATGTTTCCAGCGCATCAGGGTACATATTACGCTTTGTCAGAAAATGGACAATCACCAGAATATCGTCGGCCACCTCAGCATCGAGGCCCCACAAATCGGTAAAATCGAACCCGCCATTTTCCTCGGCATTCCACCAGGCCAGCAAAAAATTTGCGACTCGGCGACTACTGCCGGTGTCACTTTTTGCGATAGTAATTAACCGTTCCAGCGCCCGACGCTCAGCATCACCAAAGGGGTGCGGTAAGGCTGTCAACGCCTCGATGATATCCTGGGGAATTCTTGTATCACTGGTATTCATGTTCATCCGCTAATCCTCCGCTCGACCAGGCTCATGATTTTTGTACAAAATCAACGGGTTTTCGTCCCACGATATCGGCACCCATTCTTTTTCAGGGTCACCCGTACCACGCCATCCGGTCTCTTTGCGCAACACCCCGGCGGGGTTTTCTCGTTCATTGCAGAGATTATAAATAATCACGTCAGCCGGTCTGCAGCCGTAAATAATCGCTACGCACCCTCTGATTTTTGCCTCTGCCTGCTCTTCAAAAATAGCCTCAACATAGACACCACGCTGAGCGGGGTACTCACAAATCGCTCGCCATTTCATTATCCTGGTCCCTCTCTCGATACCCGTCTGATATTTGCAGCAGCAGCTTCGCGGCACTCCTGGCCTCACCGATGGTCACTAACAGCTTTTCAAGCTGCCGATTCTGTGCCTCGTTAATCGCTTTCTGCTGCTCGATTTGATCCAGAAGCGGCACGATGTCCACCAGGGCCTGCCTGACAGCGCCGGCGGCTGTCGTATGCCCGCCACGCTCAACGTAGCGATCAAGGCCGGCCAATGATTCACCTGTGAACGGTATCGTCAGCGTCCGCTTGGCGGGCTGTTTTGCTTTCTTCCTGCTTGCCATGCTCGGACCTTAATGATGGCCGGCTGGGCCGGCCGTGGTGTGTTTATGCCAGATCGGCGTCCTGGACAATGAAGTTATACCCGTAGTGGGTGTTCCCGTCCTGGTCGTCATAGTGATTATTCTCAATCCGGTAGAAGACCGTCGCCTTGGCACCTTTCTGTCCGTATTCGGCAATAAACTTGGCAATATGCTTGAAGGCGACAAATCGGATACTGACCGCTCGCTCCTTGGCTTCGCCGGCGTCATCTTTACCCGCGTACTCGTTGGAAATCAGTGTGAACTGGGCTGCACTCTCGCCTTTGGCTTCCGGATCGGCTGCGAATCGGCCAGTAAATGTATTCTGCTGCATAGTAAACACTCCTGTTAGTTAGTGGCTATCTCATCCATCAGCCACACCATAATTATAGTGTTTTATTTGAATTTGTCTAGAATATACCGAAAATAATTGCCATTTTACTATGTATTTGTCTTCTCGAGACCAGCTGCAGCAGGCAATATAAATAGTGTTATTTGCCGATCGACGGCCAGACCTTCGCCATACATTAGATAGATCACTATTGTTAGTAGGTTACAGCATGCCTGGTAGATCCCCCACCCTCACCACTGTTCAGCCCGGCAAGCATCGCGCGCAGGCCGTAGGAGCGACAGGCCGCAGCGGCCCGAGCGGGGAGGGAGCGAAGCGGACTCCCTGTCGAGAGTCCAGAGCGCGTCTGCGGGTTGTAGGGCGGAGCCCTACACATTATTGCCTTTGACTTTGATTTTCGTTCGGAGGTGTCCGGGGACGTGTCCGGGTATGTTCGCGGACACGTCTGGTTGTGGAAGAGCAGGGGGACTCCCCAGGCAAAACAAAAACACGTTTTGTCCTGCCAGGCGAGTTACGTTTAAGTGCTAGGGATTTGTCGTTGCTGCTTTGCCAGCGCTAGGTGCTGAGTGCCGATATTGTCACACGCTGAGCCGCAGCGCTCGCGCACGGCCTGCATATCGTTGAGAGCGGCAAACAGCAATTGCCGATTCTGCTTTGACTCTGCCGCCAAGCTTACCGTCGCCTGCTGGTACTGGGTGAGCGAGGCCAGCGCCGCGACCAGGCCAGCAAGGGCTACGCCCGCTACCAGAATACTGATTTTATTCATTGCAGCCTTTCCCGCCCGGCTTCCGAGTGAAAACGAGCGCCAAGACCGCCGCAAGTAAACCGACGAACGCGAAGGGCGCGAGGTCGTAAGTGGGGGCAAAGCGGCCAGCGCCGGGTAGCTAAACGTTACCAAAAGTGTCGCAATAGTCCATTTTTTCATTGTTCGACTTCCTCTGTTGATTGGCTTTAGTACAGTGCTAGATTACATACCCATTGTGGGAGGTCAATTTCAGCTTTTTGATATAACAATCCCGAAAGGTGCTAGGCACCCAGTATGTAATTTTTGGCCTTGTCGGCCTGCTGAATGGCAGTGGCAAAGGCACCTTTGTTATCTCGAATAAACCGGCCCCAGCTTTGCAGGTAGGCCGCGCTGTTTTCAATGCTGCTGGTGGAATCCACGCCAGAAAGGTGACACAGCATCGCTGAGGTGATTTCGGCCACCAATTCTTCCTTGCTGTAATCCTCCCGGCTTTCAAAGCGGCCACAGTCTGGCTCAAACCGCGCCAAGCGCTTGGGGTGCCCGGTAGAGTGCGCCAGTTCATGAAACAACACGCTGTAGTATTCGTCCGTGCCTTTCACTTCGGTACGCGCTGGCATGTAAACGATGTCCAGGGCAGGGGAGTACGCCGGGGATCCGTGACTAACGCGCAAGTCTTGACTGTCCAGGTACCGGGCGGCCAGTTCGTCACTTACGCAGTGACGGCCGTCGTCGCCGACGTCTTCGGGCTGAAATTTATCCAGGTCAATGCCTGTCACCAGATCAAGATTAAATACACAGCTATGGCGCGCCACAAATTTGGCTTTGTCGCTATCCTCGTCTTGGGGTAGTTCCTTGAAAAAGATAATCGGAATGCCCGCACCTTTGGCATTTTCCAGTTTCCCCCCCATGTCACGAATCTGGTTAAAGGTTGCCCAGTAGGGCGACTTGTAGCCGCGCACCTCTTTAACCATCGCTGCCAGAAACTGGTTAATGCCACGGTAGGCTTTACCGCTTTTAGCGTTCTTTTGGGCAGACATGATGCAGGGGTTATGCCACATCATTTTTTTACTATCGACCAATTCCAGCAGCTTATCAACGACCCGCTCAAGGCTTTTGTTCATGCCTTTTTGCTTTTGGCCCTTAACCCCATGCTCTTGAGGAGCTTCGCCCCGCAGGGAAGGTTTTGCTTTGTCTTGGCTGTCGTTGTGAGGTTGAGTGGTGTTCATAGTGGTATCTCCTGCGGTAATCCATGCTCTCTCGTCGCTTCGTGTCCAAATCAGTGAAGGATTGCCCGCCATTCAATAGCCGCCCGGAAGCCGCAGCTAAGGGAGTGAGCGCAGCGAGCGAGTCTGAACGGGTGAGGACGGGCCGGAGGCTTTACTGTTGAATGGCGGGGAATTCGAGCTTGGATCACGAAAGTAAAGCGACGAGAGGGCAGGGCCCAGGCAGATCGACGACAGCTCAACCGTGACAGCCGAGAAAAGTGTAGATTGGTTAGTGCTACCGCCGCGCAGCGGTGGTAGCCTTCCATAGTGTCACCGGCAGCGCCGGTGCATCAGGCCGGAGGCCGCAGCATCAGGGATATGTAGGGCGTTAGTTCCCGTAGGGAATGAAGCGATAGCGGAACCCGGAGAAGCCCGCCCGGATGCCTAAATAATATTTCAATAAACCAGGGTGTGATCTGTGTCTGTCGTTGCCATTGGAAAGCCGAAAAGAGCCGCCGAACGCATCCCGGTGCTGCTAAAAAAGTCGGTGGCAGAAAAATACATGCGCGCTAACCCCTCTGACATTCCGGTCTGGGACGAGCCACCCAGGAAAAAGTGGTTCGTTGCCAGAGAGAGCGCGAGTATCTTAATCTTGGGTGACTGCTACTATTCCGAAGAACAATCCTGCTTGCTGTTCAATGGCGGAAGACATAGAACACAGTGGTTGCTGGAATCCGACTCGATTTATCTCCCTGTATATACCTACCCTCGGACCTACTACACACTATTTTTGTCGGGCGTTATCCACCGGCGGGCATTTTTTGGGGAAATCATAGAAGGGCTGACCATATCAAACCTGTATAATGGTTAATCCTCCCGCACTGCGAAGGAAAAGACTGATAAGGCACAATTGACCGGTTCTCTAGAGGAAAAAAACATATGAAGTTATAATTCTAGGGTAGTTATTGCCATGGCAAAAGAACATGAAAGTGACAGCGTTTTAAGAGGAATCGACCATCGCCTGGATTCGGTCGCCGAAAGAGTTTCAAAGGTAGAAGGGACTCTCTACAAGAAAAGCGAAAAGAGCTTATTAAAAAAACTATCAGAGTATGGTGGCCTCGTCGCACTGGTAATTTCTATATCTATCGGCATATTTACCCTCTACGACAAAATAATACTATCTCCCCAAAAATCAGAATATGAATCCGAAAAGGAGCTAAGGAGCCATTTGTCTCAATTAACTGAAATTATGGTTAGCATTAGCGACTTTAATTGGAAAAACGACCCAGTCGGGTCAGCGGATAGATCACAGGTATATACCCCACGCCGGCATGTATTGCTTGAAGATATTTTACTTAAAAGGAGGAATCACCCGGGAGTACTTAAGCTCCATGATTATGTTCTTTTAGCGCGAGAATTAGAGTATTTTTCGAGACTTCCTGAATCCCTGGTAGAGCTTAATAGTGCCCTAGAGCTGGCCCAAAATGACTATGAAAAGGCGTCCATTACTGCCGATATCGGAAGGGTTTTTGGTTTAATGGAAGACTTTGAATCCATGGATAAAATGTACCAAAAAGCCGCCGAATTATTCAAGCGCACAAAAAGATTTGAGTCACCTACTGAAATCGCAGCGTTCTATATCGGCTGGATACACACATTGTTGATGCACGGTTTCTGTGAAGAATCTAGGGAGAGCTCTAGTATGTTTTTCTCTGAGCTTATTAATATTAATTTTTCCCCAAACATCCTAGATGTGGTTATAGATCGATATAAGGAGATGTTGCAATATGTCCCTACTAGCTGCCCAACGGACGACTTAGAGAATATGGTGAGAGGGTTTTGAACTAGAAATCCGTAGCAAAGGGTTAACGAGCTATTCTTTCCACGCTGCCAGCACTAAATCTCGATATTCCTGCCCGACTACCTGTAAATAAATTTCCGTTGTCTTAGGGTCACTGTGCCCCATCAACCGCGCCAGTATGTGAACTGGCAGGGGCTTTTCAGCCGTCACCATCGCCACACCGAAACCGTGACGCAGCCCTTTGGCTGTGGCTTGCTTGCCCTCGATGCCGGCGCGCTGCATGACTCGCTTGACCAGCCGATAGGCCGTTGGCCGGCTCATTGGCCAAAGCCGGGTGTCGCGCTGCTGCGGCCGCTTTTGTAGGGCGCGCAGGTTAAACACCAGGTCCAGGCTTTCGACCAGGCGCCGGGGCACCGGCACGGATCGGTACTGATCTGCCTTCTGTCGCCCCTGCTGGTCCCGCTTACGCTTTTTCAGTGAGCGGAACACCAACGTACTCTCGTCTATCAGAACGCGCTGAGCGACCAGCTCCAGGGCTTCCGAGGGCCGACAGCCGGTCATGTGCAACACCTGACAGAACAACCGCTCGGGCGGTTCTTCGGCTTCGGCAGCGCGCAGGAAGTCGACCCGCTCTCGGGCATCGAGGTAGAGCCTGGCACCGTTGGCATCGAACAAGCACATTTCAGGAATTTGAGTCATTGGCAAGGCCGGCAAAGGTTGTGAATCAAAATATATATATTTTGATTCATTCTTGTCTACAAAAAAGCCCGATCAGGGGGCTAATCGGGCCATATCGAGGATCTTATCCGTGGTCGATGAATCACTATTACCTATAGTGATTCATCCGAATCGCGCTGCAATTCCTGCTTTTTAAGCTCCACAAGCTCAGCCAGTAGTGCGCTCGTTTCGTCCGCGCCCTGTTGACCTTGTTCAGTCGCTTTTATTAGTTGGTCGCTGGCAGCTTCTATGAGGCGCTTCACTTCCTCGGCACTGGCTTTCTGCTCTATAGCGGCCAACTCCGAACGCTCATCATTTTTGTAGGAGAAATACGCCGTCACAGCCAATGAGAGTGTTGCTACACCTATAGAAAACATAGCTACCTTGAACGACTGCGAAGCTTCTTTTTCCGCCGCTGCCGCACGATTGGCTGTTGCCTTATTCATGGATACCATACTTGTATTCATTGATACCAGTATATCGCTCTGAAAATCCTGCAAGCCCTTTTGTTGGCGCAGTTCATCCAAAATATCTTGCTGGGTAGTGTCTTGATACGGTTCAAGCGACGGCATTTCTATCGGAATGAGGTCTAAGCTTGACTGACTACGATAGTCTTGCATTTCATCAATGAGTTTTTGCGTACCAACAATATCTTTATATCCACGGTCACCAAAAAGCGACTTGGTTAAAGTTTCATGGATTTCTCCAAACATGCCTTGACGCTCTTTTACTCGACCTGCCTTGTCTACGAATACTCCTTTTAGCTGTTCGATAGAGGAATTCGCATTCTCTGTATGCTTACGGAACAGGTGCTTGTGGCCTTCCACGTACTGCCTGGCGATTTCCTCCAGTTCATCCCGCGTCAGCGCTGCGACTGTATCGCTTGGTAGCGCGGGAACGTCTTCTAGATTGATTTTCTCATACTCACCCTCCGGACCTTCGTGCACGAGCTTTTCAACGAATGCACACATGAAGTCTTCAGCCTCCGCAAGTTCTAAAAAATCGGCGTCACTTATTGAAGTGTAAGGCTGAATTAGCCAGTTTGGCTTCCCTGGAAGCAGAATTGGTGTCGGTGTTGATTGGATGAGAGAAATATCCATAACCATGTCATAATATCCAAAGGTTGCTTGTAACTATTCCCACCCCGGCGGCCAGATCGGCATGATACCCAGCAGCTCGCGCTTCCTGGCCCAGTTTGGCACATAGTGATAGTAGCGTTCCCACGCTCGTTCTTCCGTCGATTTCTCGGCCCAAAATCCACCCCAGCCCATTTCACCGATGTAAACCGGCGGTACTACGCCTTCACTATATATACGGCAGCCACTGGGCGGCTGGTCATGGACGACCAGGCCCAGTTCGGTTTTGATTTGAGCATGTTTGTTAATATATGCTGCTGTACAACCGGTGAGGGGCGGTTCTTCTTCCGGTTCCTCGACAATGCCAGATTCTTCCTTTATCCCGGCGATAAAGCTCTCTGTTTCTTCGGATTCCTGATCGGGGCACAGCTCCAGGAATTCACGGCGCTTTTCGGCAGTTTCGCGCGGGTCTTCGTAGTCAATGTCGTAATACCTCTCCAGGGCACCGTCGCACTCGTGCGGCCGCTCGCCCGACGACAGGCACAGCAGTGCTTCACAAGCGTATTTAACATCGCCCTCGAACATGCTTCCGGCAGCGGTAACGCTGGCAGCAAGAGTTAGGGCAGAGCTGAGAAAAATACGGGGTAGGGTAGTGCTTTGCATGATCGGCCTCCTAGCGTGAACGTCCGTCGTCGCGGCTGGCCCGCTCCTGGGTGCGCTCTGGTTCCATGAATTTATCCAGGTCAATACGACCCCCGCGGTGACTCTCGGCCAGCTTGGTAGACAGTGCGTGCTTGAGTCGATCCGCGCCTGGCGTCGTCGCCAGCTTCTGATTAGCGGATATGGTGGCCTCGGCCACCATATCGGCTTTCTCGTCTATGGTCCGTTCTGTTGCCATTGCTCACCCTCCTAGAGTGCGTCTTCTTCGTACTTCCTTGCGATCAGTTCGGCCAGCTCGTTGACCGTCGCTTCCGTGAGTTCTTCCGGTGGCTCAATGGCCTGCACTGCGTGCATGACACCATCGGGCAGCCGGGGGAACACCTCGGCCGGCTGCGGCGCGCCGGCGGCGTCGGGGTATACCGCGTCGCCTACCGCCAGTTCTACCGGCAGGGGCAGGGCGGGTAATACCCGCGCTGCAAACTGCTTGTCCTTGTAGTAGTAGATTTTGTTGGCGTAAACCGGCCGGACACCATCGACCATCAAAAAGCAGCGGTGGTCCGGCATATTGCGGATCTGATCCGGCGTCATCAGATAAGCATCGGTCTCTGAGACAGAGACCGAACGCGAGCCACCAGATGACAGGGCTGTGGGCCGTGACACCGATTTGGATTTGCCGGTGTAGCGGCCCAGGGTATCGGCCAGATCGGTGGCGGCCGTCTTGCTCTCCCTGGAAGGCCGGAAAAAGATACGAGCACGGTGGCCTTCTTCGAAGGCATTAGCGCCTTCCTGGTCATAGACAGACTGAAGCTGTGACGTGGACTGAATGACCGTCGCGATCTTGATTCCCCAGCCGCGTACATAGGACAGGCCGTGTACTAGTCCCTCCATCACGCCCAGGGAGATAAACTCGTCCAGCATCAGCAGCACCTGGTAGCGGTATTTGTCTGGCTGGTCGGCCGGTTGCTCGCCTGGCAGCGTATTCGCTGACAGAAACGAGTCAAACAGCAGCCGGAACAGAGGGCCGATCCGCTGCATGTCCTTTGGCGCGGCCACCAAGTACAGCGTCTGCGCCTGGGCCCGGAAGGTCCGCAGATCAAAGGTGCTGTGCGAGGTCGCCCGGTCAATGCGCGGGTTGGCCCACAACTGCAAGTGATTGACCAGGGAGGACCGGATAGAACCACGTGGCTTTTCAGGCTCATTGATAAAGGCGTACAGGTTAGAACGGCAGGCCGGCGACAGCGGCGCGCCGGCGCCGTCCAGCTTCTTTATCGTGACCGTTAAAAACTGGCCAATTTCTTCCTCGGTACCCAGCAGCCGCAACACCTGGCCAATCGAGCATTGCCAGCCCAGCGTGGCGTGGGCCTCGATCAGCAGTTGCATCAGGCCGATAAACAGCACTCGAGCCTGGCCGTCAAAGTAGGGATCATCGACCACGACCAGGGAGTGGGCTATTTTTTGAAGTTGGTCAATTTGAATGTCCGGGTCATCGGATATGTAGGAGAGCGGATTAAACGCATCAGTCCCCCGCGAGAGGGGCTCAAAGACGTACACCGGCTGGCCCAGCATTTTGTGGCGATAGCCCGAGGTGATTTTGTGGAGATCACGCTTGATGTCCACGCAAATCACCGAATCGGTCCAGTTCAACAGGTTGGGTACGACAAAGGACACACCTTTGCCGGAACCGGTCTGCGCAGCCAAAAACACATGCAAATCATCATTGAAGGCCGCCAGCCGGCGGCCGACATAGCCCATGATGATGCTGGTGCCGCCGATATCAAAAAGACCCTTTTTCTGGACCTCATGCTTACGCGCCAGGCGGGCATCACCATAGATTGAATGCTTGGGAGAGAACAGACGCACCGCGCCAAAGGCGTACACCAGAAATAGCGCTAACGCGAGCCCGAGGGCAATAGCCGCGTATTCCGGAGAAATCCAGTGGTAGAACATCGAGACTATGAGCAGGTGTTCATACTCGTACTGGAATATCCAGGTTGTAATCGCTGACGCCAGCGGTATGACCGCTGCAAGCCCGAGGGCCACCGCCATCAAAATCAGGGTTTTACGCCACCAGGCGAGGTCCGCGAACATCCGTTGTTGCCTCCAGGGGTGGGAAATACGCGTGATCGAGGCCGTGTTGGTGCCACTGGAAAATCACGTGAACCTCGTCCCTGACGTCGTCTAGGATTTCGTCATTGTGGAAACCCTGCCCCTCGACAGAGCGCTTTATTAGCTTGACCAGGCGTTTCAGGGCTTTCTCGGCCGTGTTGGCATGGATAGTGGTAATACTGCCGGCGTGGCCAGTGTTGATCTGGTCCACATAGAAAAAGGCTTCCGCGCCGCGCAACTCGCCAAATATGATGCGATCGGGGGCCATACGCAGGCAGCTAGCCAGCAGATCATCTGCCGTAACAGCCGGATTCTTCTCGTTCCTGGGGTAAAACAGATTGACCTGGTTCGGCTGGGTAAGTCGC
This sequence comes from Parahaliea sp., assembly GCA_047971325.1. Classification (GTDB taxonomy): domain Bacteria; phylum Pseudomonadota; class Gammaproteobacteria; order Pseudomonadales; family Halieaceae; genus Parahaliea. Next base: position 4,115 of record JBKDZQ010000054.1, on the reverse strand, counting down.
ATTTCGGCAGCATCCTCAATGGTGATGATGCGCTCCCGCTCAGGAATCAGCGCACCTATTGTGTTAGCGATGGTGGTCTTGCCTGAGCCAGTAGAGCCGGAAAACATGATATTCAGCCGGGTATCAACGCAATGCGCCAGGCATTCGTAGACCTTCCCCTCGTCATACAACCGTTTAGCCGTTTCGACGTTGCTGTTACCCGCATTGCTGGTGACGCGATCTGTTCTTAACAGCCCGCGCTCCTGGTAGTGATCGAGGGTAAGGTAAGAACGGTTAGGTCTCCGGATCGTGACACTGACGTGGTTCACGGCACCAGGTACCACTATTTGTATACGCTCACCGGTAACCAGCTCTGTTGACAGCAACGGACTGGTTTTATCGGTCTTTTGTACGGCTGCGTTGCTGATTGCAGTCACCAGCCGTTCACACCATTCCTGGGTAATCAGCTCGTTGGCGTGGTGTCGCCAACCGCTGGGTGTTGAGTAGAAGACTTCACCAGGGCTGTTGATACAGAAGTCGTACACGTCATCTCGTTCAAGATAAGGTGCTATGGGCTTCGCGATGTCCGCGAACATTTCTCTAGTTAACATGGGTGAGCCTATAGACAGTGGAAAAGTCAAGATCGCGCGCGACCATGATGCTCAACTCACCACCCTGGAAACGGTGGAGGGTCGGCTGAATATTCGCGTATTGATTAATGAACTCAGTGGTCAGGTTCTCCACCTCGTCCTGGGTGTTGTTGTAGCCCCTATTGTCAGTCCGGTCGATGCGGTCATAGAGAATCGCAACCATAATCGCAGAACCCCAGCGCTCAAGATAATGGCGGTCTATCCAACCACCGATACCGCCGCGGCCGAGTGGGCCAGTCGCCGGACTGTCAATTTGGATCACTGCACCGTCCGGCGTCCGGATACGGTCCCAGATCGCGAACATGCGTGACTTACCGTTACGCATCGAGCCATTGCGGTATTCGCCAGTGACCTCCGAACCGCGATCAATCAGTATCACTGTGCCGTCGGCACTGTAGATGTCCTCGGTCGTGGTACAGGTCAACATGCCTGGCTGGTCGCTCTGAATGGCGACATTGTGGCCGCACGGAATTGGCGTGCCCTTGGGAACCGTAAACGTCAGATTGGGCAGGCGTGATGCACTGACCATCGCGGTTTTGGTGGTCCGGAGGTCGATATTTTCATATTTGTCTTCGCGATCCAGTGACGACTGCCGAAAGTTCGCTGACGATGTACTTGATGCACCGGCAGATTTGCTGTCAGACCCGAGGTCGGGTGACAGCAAACGCTCCATACGGTTATCAATCGGCCGCTGTGGCACAGCCAGGGCGCGGGGGGCCGGCAGCGCCACAGGACGGGCTACGATGGTCTGAACCGGCTCTGGTGCCGGTTCCGGCTTCGGCTCGACCTTCGGGATCGGTTTGGGAACCGGTGGCGGCTTCGGTAGGTCGTATTCCGGGACGGAATCAGTGATGCGCGCGGGTTGCTCTGCTTCTTCTTTGCGTAGATCCTCGGCACCACCCAATACCAGGTAAATCATAAAGCCGCCGACCAGAACAATTGCCGTGCCTACGATGCCCGTAATCAAGCCTGACTTGCGGCTTTGGCGCTCTTGAATAACATAGCGCTCGTCTACTTCGATGGCGTCAGAGTCTTGAATATCGCTCATAGCGCTGTCTCCCCGGTAGCCACACGCATGGTAGAGGGCGACGCCGTGTTGTTATGGTTATCCGGCGCATCAACGGTAAATGCCAGGTTTTTGATGCACAACACGTCCTCTGTCCCCAGCCGCAGTACCCAGCGCTCAGAAACGCGCGGCACAATGCGCCAGTTTCCGATGGTTGTGGCCTGGGTCAATCGTTCCCCAGTCCCGGGACGGACCCTGAAAATCGACGGAATGTCGATGCGTTCGGGGAAGTAAAAGAAGGTGTGCGTACCGTTATCGAACACCTGGGCGGGCCGGATCGCATCACTCCCGGCACCGATATAGGCAATATTGCGCTCCACTTGCAGATCGGGGTCGATAGAGCGTAACAACTGCTCTTTAGCGGCGGCTTCCTGGGCCAGCCGCGCTTCTTCGGCCGGGTACTGAAAGTGGACGCCAAAGTACTCGGTGGCCGTATTATCCGTGTGGACCAGGAAGTTATAGGCCCGCTTATTGGTGATGATAAACAGGTTAGTCTCGGCTTCCTCGACAACCGGCTTAAACGAGACATAGTTCTTGTGATCGACCAGCAAAAATGCCTTGGAGTCACCGGAGTACCACTTTTCGAAGGTCTCTCCAGGGGCGAATTTAATGTGTGTGTTGTAGCCAACCCGCGCATTCACATGGAATACCTGGGATTCCTGGTATTCGACAAAGCGGATACGCTGATCCAACTCGCCGGCTGAGGGAATCACCTCTGCCTGAAGGCCAACAGTAGCGACCAGGAAGGTTGCTGCAGCGGCCGTGGTCAGTAGCTTCTTCATTGCTGACCCTCCTCAGAAGATTGATAGTGCGTGACGACAAAGGCATGGGGATTCATTAACCGAAGCGCCAATGACAGTGATTCAGCGGCGGCATACTCAAACTGTACGGTCGCGACGTGGTGCGTAGTCACTGTGCCATCCGGTGTTTTGAGGTCGCGGACGTAGCGGGCAATCACAATGTTCTGATCCTGCCCGTGATAGCTGACACTCTTAAAGCGGACGTCGGCCTGTCCACGCTCCCGAAACTCTCGCATCGGTGACAGCGGGCCATTCGGTGCGTAGTTCTGTACCAGGTCCGAGCGGGCAACACCCGTACTCATTTTAACGGCTTGCTCATAGTTGGCCGGATAGGTGCCGTACAGATAGCTATCTCTGAGCCGGATATACCGCGCCACATTGGCGAAGTCTTCCGCGCTCGATGGCGTCAAGTGCTGGGTCTCCATCAAGCTGGTTTGCGGCTCGACAATGCCGGTGGCCTCGTCCACGGTAAAGACATAGGGCACGGTGGTTTTGAGCGGTGTCAATGCGATCAGCGCGATAATGCAGCAGATCGACAGCACCGCGAAGGCAGCTGCGATAGCCCACGCTATGGCCAGATTGCGATTCTGGTAATGCCGGGTATCGTATGCCCAGTCAAAAAAGTCGTCCTTGCTTTTACTCACTGGCATCCCCCTGGTAGATAAACTCGTCGTTCAGTGATTCGTAGGGTCCGGAGCATTCCGGCGGATTCTTAGGGTAAGTCTGACAACCCGCAACAAGCACGGACAAAAGAATTAATGCAACATGAGTTTTCATAGCTATATCCCTATAAGTTCCTTACGAAAACATGGCTTTTAGCGATTTCTTACGTCGCTCCCAGTTTTCTTTTCTTTCTCTCATATTCTTCCTCGATCGTGCCGTATTTGCCCCAACACGCGCGTTTCTTGCCCCCTGCATACGCTCACCGACAAATCGGTTATAACCCATGCGCGCTGCGCCGGTTATTGGGCTCGCCGCAGCAGCGGCCATTCGGCCGAGTCCACTACCTGCTGAAAGACCAATGCCACCAGCGATCGACGACGCGATACTCGGCGCTTGTTCGAAGACACGATAAAGACCTAGTAAAATTACGAGGGGTGGTGCATATAGAGTAAAATCGATATCCGCTGCATTGCCCGCAAAATCATTGACGTAACCCATCGCAATTGTATTCACGATTCCAAGTGCCGCGCCTATTATCATTACAAGAAATGCGAAGGATATGATGTAGGTTAACCACTTCGTGAAATACTCTTGGGTTTGCTTGAAAAGCAAGAGGGTAATAAATAGAGGCCCAACGACAACGAGAATGGTAAGAACCGTCTTAGCCAATATAATGCTGAATGCAGCAGAGACAGCCATGACTACAAAAGACAGGAGAAACACAACGCAGAATATTGCTGCCGCCACCACTTCACCAAAGCCAGAAGAGTTTGTCCACATATCTGCTACGGCACCTAAAATTGTGTCTCCAAAGTTGTCTAACTGACGAATGGCACTGAATTAAGCCCCAGCAGTGTTGGGACGACGAGATAACTGCTTGAAAGTAAAAGAGAAGGTTGGCTGTAGCTGGTAAGATGTTTGGTGCGAAACATCCACCCTAACAGCCCGAGGCCAACC
>JBKDZQ010000053.1:0-3694 GCA_047971325.1 Parahaliea sp. | reverse complement strand
CGTTCCCGGAATCTGTGGCAGACGGCGAGGTTGCCGTATGGCACAAGCAGGAGGGAGAAGCAGTTACGCGTGATGAACTGCTGGTAGAGATTGAAACCGACAAGGTGGTGATGGAAGTGGTGGCGCCGGCGGATGGTGTCATCAGCAAGATTTTTGCCGCCGAGGGTGAAACCATTGAGAGTGAGCAACTGCTCGCCAGTCTGGAAGCCGGCGCCGAAGCCACCGCGACCGATTCGGCACCGGCACCCGCCGCGCCGGCGGCTGCCGCACCCGCCGCCACTGCCGCCGCCCCCCTGCTGGGGCCCGCTGCCCGCCAAATGGTGGAGGAGCATAAACTGGACGCTGGTCGTATTGCCGGGTCCGGCAAGGATGGCCGTATCACCAAGGAAGACGTACTGAACCACCTGAAGGCCACCCCGGAACCCGCGGCCGCGAGTAGCGCCCCGGCCGCCGCCCCGAAACCCAGTGTGCCTGCGGCACCGGTCGGACCTTCCAGTGAACGGGTGGAGAAACGCGTGCCGATGACCCGCATGCGGGCCCGTATTGCCGAGCGCCTCCTGCAGGCTTCCCAGCAGACGGCCATGCTGACCACCTTCAACGAGGTCAACATGGCACCGGTGATGGAGCTGCGTCGTAAATACAAGGACCAGTTCGAAAAAACCCACAAGGGTACTCGCCTGGGTTTCATGGGTTTCTTTGTCAAAGCCTGCTGCGAGGCGCTCAAGCGCTTCCCGGAAGTCAACGCCTCCATCGACGGCAATGATGTGGTCTACCACGGCTATCAGGATATCGGCGTGGCGGTATCCACCACCAATGGCCTGGTGGTGCCGGTGCTGCGCGACGCGGACTTCATGAGCCTGGCGGATGTGGAAGCCGCCATCAGCGACCTGGGCGTGCGCGCCCGGGACAACAAGCTGACCATCGAGGACATGACCGGCGGCACCTTTACCGTGACCAATGGCGGTGTGTTTGGTTCGCTGATGTCCACCCCGATTCTCAACCCGCCGCAAACCGGTATTCTGGGCATGCACAAGATCCAGGAGCGCCCGATGGCGGTCGATGCAGAGGTGCAGATCCTGCCGATGATGTACCTGGCGCTGTCCTACGATCACCGCCTGGTCGACGGCAAGACCGCGGTACAGTTCCTGGTGGCGGTGAAGGATCTGATTGAAGACCCGGCGCGGATTCTGTTGCAGCTCTAGCATAATGCTGGGGCGATGCCAGGACAGGCCGAACACCGGTGCGCGCCGGTAACCCGTATACCTGATGGAAGAGACGATGGCTGACAAATATGATGTAGTAGTAATTGGTTCCGGTCCGGCTGGCTATGTGGCCGCCATCAAGGCTGCGCAACTGGGCATGAACACCGCCTGTGTCGAGCAGTGGCTGGATGACAAGGGCAGCGTCAAGCTCGGTGGCACCTGTCTCAACGTGGGCTGCATTCCCTCCAAGGCCCTGCTGGACTCCAGCCACAAGTACGTCGACGCCCGCGACCACTTCGCCGAGCACGGCATCGGGGTCAGTAAGCCGAAACTGGACGTGCCCGCCATGATCGCGCGCAAGGACAAGATCGTCGGCCAGTTGACCGGCGGTGTCGCCCAACTGTTCAAGCACAACGGCGTGACCCCCATCACCGGCCGCGGCAAGGTGCTGGCCGGGGCCAAGGTGGAGGTCACCGACGCCAAGGGCCAGGTGAGCGTGCTTGATGCCGGCAGCGTGATCATTGCCGCCGGTTCGGTGCCGGTGGCGATCCCCCCGGCGCCGGTCGATGGCGAGCACATCGTCGACTCCACCGGCGCGCTGGAATTCACCGCCGTGCCCAAGCGCCTGGGTGTGATCGGCGCTGGCGTGATCGGCCTGGAACTGGGCAGCGTCTGGGGCCGCCTCGGCGCCGAGGTGGTGGTGCTGGAGGCGCTGGATGAATTCCTGCCGATGATGGATGCGCAGATTGCCAAGGAAGCCGGCAAGATCCTGAAAAAGCAGGGCCTGGACATCCGCCTGGGCACCCGTGTCACCAAGGCCGAGGTCAAGCGCGGCAAGGTCGAGGTGACCTACAGCAACAGCGAGGGCGAACACAGCGAGAGCTTCGACAAGCTGATCGTGGCGGTGGGTCGCCGCCCGCGTTCCGAGGAACTGCTGGCCTCCGACAGTGGCGTGTCCCTGGACGAGCGAGGTTTCATCTACGTGGACGACTACTGCGCCACCGAGGCCCCCAACGTCTACGCGGTGGGCGACGTGGTGCGCGGCCCTATGCTGGCGCACAAGGGCTCCGAGGAGGGGGTGATGGTGGTCGAGCGGATCGCCGGCAAGCCGATGCAGGTGAATTACGACTGCATCCCCTCGGTGATCTACACTCACCCGGAAGTGGCCGCTGTGGGCAAGACCGAACAGCAGCTCAAGGCCGATGGTGTCGACTACAAGTCCGGGGTGTTTCCCTTCGTGGCCAATGGCCGGGCCCTGGCCGCCAACGAGCCCGATGGCATGGTCAAGCTGCTGGCGGACGCCAGGACCGACCGCATTCTCGGCTGCCACATCGTCGGGCCGTCGGCGGCCGACCTGGTGCAACAGGCGGTGATCGCCATGGAGTTTGGCTCCAGCGCCGAGGACCTGGCGCTGACGGTATTCGGCCACCCGACCCTGTCGGAGGCATTGCACGAGGCCGCGCTGGCGGTGGACGGCCACGCCATTCATATCGGCAACCGCAAGAAACGCGGCTAGAATTCGTCCCCGGCGCACAACCATAAGAGCCCTAACTTTGGTGCTGGTGGCAATAAGCAGGCGAGGAGGGCAGGCACTGCCTTCCCGCCGGGTAAACCTAAACCCACAACGAAAACGGGATAGAACATGAACCTTCATGAGTACCAGGGCAAACAGCTGTTTGCCGAATACGGTCTGCCGGTGTCCAAGGGGCACGCGGTGGATACCCCAGAGGCGGCCGTCAAGGCGGCCCAGGACATCGGCGGTGACATGTGGGTTGTCAAGGCCCAGGTGCACGCCGGCGGTCGCGGCAAGGCCGGCGGCGTAAAGCTGGTGAAGACCACTGACGAGGTGCGCGACTTCGCCGCCAACTGGCTGGGCAAGAACCTGGTGACCTACCAGACCGATAAAAACGGCCAGCCGGTCAGCAAGATTCTGGTGGAAACCTGCACCGACATCGCCGACGAGCTCTATCTGGGCGCCGTGGTGGATCGTTCTTCGCGTCGCATTGTATTCATGGCCTCCACCGAGGGTGGCGTCGAGATCGAAAAAGTCGCCCAGGAAACTCCCGAGAAAATCCTGCGCGCCACCATCGACCCGCGGGTGGGCGCGCAGCCCTATCAGGGCCGCGAACTGGCCTTCAGACTTGGCCTGCAGGGCGACCAGATCAAGCAGTTCGTCAAAATCTTCCTGGGCCTTGCCAGGCTGTTCCAGGAGAAGGATCTGGCCCTGATCGAGATCAACCCGCTGGTGATTACCGCCCAGGGCAACCTGCACTGCCTGGACGCCAAGATCGGTGTCGACGGCAACGCCATCTACCGCCAGCCGCAACTGGCCAAAATGCACGACCCATCCCAGGAAGACGAGCGCGAGGCGCACGCCGCCAAGTGGGAACTGAACTACGTGGCCCTGGACGGCAATATCGGCTGCATGGTCAATGGCGCCGGCCTGGCCATGGGCACCATGGACATCGTCAAACTGCACGGCGGCGCCCCCG
>JBKDZQ010000052.1:0-5230 GCA_047971325.1 Parahaliea sp. | reverse complement strand
AGCAGTACCAGCGTGACCTGGACATGGAACTGGCCCTGTTCAACCCCTTCGCGCTGTCGCTGGAAGTGCGCCGGGCCAGCCTCAGTGAAACCAACGACGGCGGCGACTTCGCCAGCCTGGACCTGGCCGAGGTCAATCTGTCGCTGGCCGGCCTGTGGCGCAAGGGCTGGGTACTGGACCGGCTGGCGGTCGAGGGTATTACCGTCCACCTGCACCGGCTGGCCTCGGGTGAACTCAACATCGCCGACTTCCTGCAACCGGGCCCGGAGGAGCCGGAGACCGACGCCCCCCCGCCCGGTGTGACGGTGCGCGACATCAGCCTGTCCTCCCACCGTATCCGGGTCACCGACGATACCCGGCCCGATTCCTACAGCACCCACTGGGACGATCTCAAGCTTCAGGTCAGCAACCTCTCCACCGTGGTCGAGGAGGGGCGCCCCTACCAGTTGCAGCTCGCCGACGAAAGTGGCGGCAGTCTGGGCTGGACCGGCGAGGTGTCCATCCCCGGCGGCTACAGCCGTGGCCATATCGCACTGTCCGGCATAAGCCTGCGACCCTTCTGGCGTTTCATCAGGGACCAGGTGGACTTTGAACTGGCCGACGGGCAGCTGCAGGCCGACCTGGACTACCAGGTGGACTGGAAGGATGGCCTGAGCTACCGGGTCGATCAGGGTAGCCTGGGCGTAAAGGCCCTGTCGCTGGCGCCGGTGGACCGCGCCCGCCTGAGCGACACCGGCATCGAACTGGCCGATTTTGCCATCAGCGGCATCAGTGTGGACGGCGACGGGCAATCGGTGCGCATCGACCGGGTGGACGTCGACGGCCTGGCCCTGCGCGGCTGGCTGGAGGGGGAGCAGGTCTCCCTGGCGGACATGTTCAGGACCCGCTTTGGCAGCGCGACCCAAGGCGACAGTCCGGCGGCCGATGACAGCGAGCCGGGCCAGCCCTGGCGGGTACAACTGGGCAGCGCGGCGGTGAACGCCGCCGACATCCGCTTCCGCAGCCCCTTCACCGACCCCGGCACCGCGCGGGTGACACCGCTGAATATCGAGGTCAAAGATATCCAGTGGCCGGTGACCGGCCCCAGCGAGGTACAGGTGGATCTGGCCATCAACGACCAGGCCAGCCTGCGGATCGGCGGCGCGCTGCAGCTGCAGGCCGGCGATGGCAGCCTGACCTTCGAGCTCGCTGACCTGCCCCTGGCCCTGTTCGGCCCCAATATTCCCGAAGTGCTCAATGCCCGGATCAACAGCGGCACGGCGCGCGGCAAGGGCGAGCTGAGCCTGGCCGGCTTTGGCCCCGCCACCGTCACCATGGACGGCGCTGTCGACCAACTCGCCATCACGCTCTACGGCGACGAGGACGCGCTCACCGGCTGGCAGCAGCTGGGCTGGAAAAAACTGGCCGTCAACCTCGGCGAGCGCCGTCTCGACCTCGCGGAACTGCACCTGGATGGCTATACCGGCCGCGTGCATATCGGTGAGGACGGCCAGCTCAATCTCCAGCGCCTGCTGAAGGAAGACGCCGCGCGCCAGGCCGGGGAGACGGAGCAACAGGCAAGCACCGATGACGCGGCGGCAACCGCAGCGACGCAGACACTGGAGGCGCCAGCGGCCCCCTGGCAGGTAAGCGTACCCACCATCCTCATCAGCGACAGCGAAGTGGACTACACCGACCGCTCGCTGCCGATCGGCTTTCGCACTGTGATCGGCGATGTCAACGGCGAGATCAGCGGCCTCAGCTCCGACCCGCAACAGGCCATGGCGGTGGATATCAAGGGCTCGGTGGACGGCTACGCGCCAGTCACCCTGGCCGGCAGTGCCTCGCCCCTGCGCACACCCCCGGCGCTGGATCTGAGGCTGACCTTCCAGGGCGTGGATCTGGCGCGGCTGACCCCCTACTCCGGCACCTACGCCGGCTACGCCATCGACCGCGGCACCCTCAACCTGGATCTCAAGTACAGCCTGGCCGAGAGCCGCCTGCAGGGCGACAACAAGGTGGTAGTGCAGCAACTGAAGCTGGGCGACAAGGTGGAGAGCGAAAAAGCCATCAACGTGCCCCTGGAGCTGGGCCTGGCCCTGCTCACCGACGCCAATGGGGTGATCGATCTGGCGGTGCCGGTCAGCGGCAATGTCAACGATCCGAAGTTCGGCCTGGGTTCGGTGATCATGGGGGCTTTTGTCAATCTCATCACCAAGGCGGTGACCGCTCCCTTCTCGCTGCTGGCCAACCTGGTGGGCAGCGAGGACGACCTGCAGCGCATCAACTACCCCGCCGGTAAAACCACGGCCGACGAGGTCACCCGCGGCAAGCTGCTGGAACTGGCCCAGGCCCTGAAGCAGCGGCCCCAACTCAAGCTGGCCATCGCCGGGCGCCTGAATCCCGACAGCGACCGCGACAAGCTACAGCAGCAACTGCTGCGGGAGTCCCTGCTGGCAGAGGGCCTGAGTGAGGCCGACATTGATGACCGGAGCGAGGCCTGGGCCGAGGCCATCGCCGAGCGCTACGCGCAACTGCCCGACGCGGCGGCCTCGAAAGAGGCGGGCGAAGATGCACCCTCGCCCGCCGTGCAGTCGCGCCGGGTGCGCGAGCAGATCGCGGTACCCGCTGACCGGCTCAAGCACCTGGCGGACGAGCGCGCCGCCGATGCCAAGCGCCTGCTGGTCAACGAGGGCGGCCTGCCCGCCGACCGCGCGGTGATCGCGCAGACCGACCCGCAGGACGAGGCCAACACCTTCAGTGGCGTGGAAATGTCGGTGGATAGCTGATCAGCCGCTGTACACCAGGGTCTCACCGCAGTGGCGGCACTGGTAGCGGCCGGTACCCCGCTGTACCCGGTTGTGGCGGGTGGACGACAGGGTGTGGTGGCGACAGCCACAGACATAGCGGTGGGTGCGCTGGCGCCGCTGGGGTACGCCGTCGAGGTCACGGTTGAAGGTGGCTTGCGGACTTGCCCCCAGCAGGCGCATCACCTGTTGCCACTCGGGGCCGTGGGCGGCCACCCGGCGCAGACCATAGAGACAGTGCACCACATAGTGGGCCACCTCGTGAGGCACGGTGTCGGCAAGGTTTTCGGCGTAGTATTTGCCAAAGATCCAGGGATTATAGCGAATCCAGCAGTCCCTCCCACGAATGCAGAACATGCCGGCACTGCGACCACTCAGGTCGAAATGCACCGGGATGGCGGCCAGGGGCCGCCCCAGCTTGCGGCTGGCCTGGGCAATGCAGCGCGCCGTGGCGGCCTGTACCTCCCGCTGCTGTCGCGGGCCAATCGGCTCAATCACCGTGACGCTCCTTCTGCGCTGATCGACTGCCCTGATGGCTGCCTCCATGGCCCGGCAGCCTATCGGACCAACGGTTCTGGCACAGGTCCAGCCAGCGGCTGAGGGTCGCGGACTGGAACTTGTCCCGGTGCAGAATGATATTGAGCTGGCGCCGGAAATCCCGCCCGGGCACCGGCAGGGGTACCAGGGAGCCACGGGCAAAGGCTTCCACCAGGCTGATGCGGGACAGACAGCCCACCCCCAGCCCCGCCTCCACCGCCCGTTTGATGGCCTCGGTGTTGGGCAGTTCCATCGTGATATTGAGCTCGGTGAGAATACCGCGCATGGCCCGATCGAAGGCCTGTCGGGTACCCGAGCCCCACTCCCGGACGATCCAGGGCAGGCCCAGCAGGTCGCTGTCCGTGAGTCCATCACCGCCGGCCAGCGGGTGGCCGGGGGCGGCGAACACCTGCAGCTCATCGGCGCGCCAGTGCCGGGTTTCCAGATCGGGGTGATTGAACTCACCCTCCACCAGTCCCATGTCCAGTTCCAGGCCGGCCACCCGCAGGGCAATGGTCTCGGTATTGGCCACGCTCAGGGCGACGTCCGCCCCCGGGTGGCGACGGCGAAAATCGGCGATCATCAGCACCGCCAGGTAGTTGCCGATGGTCAGCGTGGCCCCCACCTGCAGGCGCCCACCCACCTCCTCACCGGACAGCACCTGCTCCAGCTCCCGCGCCTGGGACAGCAGGTTCTGCGCCCGCGGCAGCAACTGGGCGCCCAGCTCCGACAGTTGCAGGCGCTTGCCGCGGCGGTCGAACAGCCGCACATCGAACTGCCGCTCCAGGTCCTTCAGGGCCCCGCTGGCGGCGGACTGGGACATGGCCAGATCCCGCGCCGCCCGGCTCACATTTTCGTGGCGGGCGGTGGCGAGAAAGACCTCTAGCTGGCGCAGGCTGAATTTCATCGACAATTCCATTGCAAGTCAGCGGGGACCACTGGCGGGACCGCAGGCGGCATGGACACCGCCTTCGAGCCCCCATGGAGAGCCCACCCCCGCTTTATCGGGTGCGGGGCAACGGCGTGTCCCGCCAGTGGCCCCCGGTACTGCGCCGACCCATCACAGGGGCTGTTCAATGTGAACATATTATCTGAAAAACCGATATTGATTATCCATTATTCCCGTTTTATCAATATAAAAAAAGGCCCTAGACTGCTGCCGCCAACCACGCCTGAGGAGCCAGCACCATGGCCACACTATTACGGGAACAGGTCACCGAGGTCCACCACTGGACCGACCGCCTGTTCAGCTTCAAGACCACCCGCGACCACGGCTTTCGCTTCAAGAACGGCTACTTCACCATGATCGGCCTGGAACACGAGGGCAAGCCCCTGCTGCGGGCCTACAGCATGGCCAGTGCCAACTACGAGGACCAGCTGGAGTTTTTCAGCATCAAGGTGCCGGACGGTCCCCTCACCTCGAAACTGCAGAATATCCAGGTGGGCGACGAACTGCTGGTCAACAGCAAGGCCACCGGCACCCTGGTGCTGGACAACCTGCTGCCCGGTCGCAACCTCTACCTGCTCGCCACCGGCACCGGCCTCGCGCCCTTCCTCAGCATCATCAAGGACCCGGGGATCTACGAAGCCTTCGACCGGGTAATCCTCACCCACGGCTGCCGCCATGTGCGGGAGCTGGCCTACCAGGAAGCCATCACCGAACAACTGCCACAGAATGAGTACCTGGGAGAGGAGGTGCGCAACAAACTGCTGTACTACCCCACTGTCACCCGCGAGCCTTTTCGCAACACCGGCCGCCTGACCGATCTGCTGGCCTCCGGCAAGCTGCCGGGGGATCTCGGCCTGGCACCAATCAACCCGGAGCACGACCGTTTCATGATCTGCGGCAGCCCCAGCCTGCTCAAGGACATCGGCGGCCTGCTGAACAGCCTCGGTTTCAGCGAGTC
>JBKDZQ010000051.1:0-2744 GCA_047971325.1 Parahaliea sp. | reverse complement strand
GCCTGCGCCTGGATCACGCCCCGCGCCAGCTCTCCGGCGGTGCGCAACAGCGGGGGGCGACCGCCCGCGCCTTCTCCTCGCGCCCTGAGATCCTGTTCGCCGACGAGCCCACCGGCAACCTCGATCGTCGCTCCGGCGAGCACACAATCGAGCTGCTGTTCGGACTCAACCTGTAGCACGGCACCACCCTGGTGCTGGTGACCCACGATCTGAAACTGGCCGAACGCTGCCAGCGCCAGCTGCGGCTGGAAGGCGGCGAGCTGATGGTGGACTGAGCAATGGCGATGACGGCACGACGCATGCTGGCGCGGGACTGGCGTGGCGGGGAACTGGGTATTCTGGTGGCCGCCCTGGTGCTGGCGGTGGCGGTGGTCAGTGGCATCAGTGCCTTCACCACCCGCCTGCAATCGGCGCTGGAGCAGGAGAGCCACCGCTTCCTGGCCGCCGACCTGGTGCTGCGCAGTGCGCGCGAACCGGCGGCGGACTGGCTGGCGGCGGCCCGGGAGCGGGGGCTGGACACCGCCACCACCCTGGCCTTTTCCTCCATGGTGTTCGCCGGCGACGAGGGCATGGTGCTGGCCTCGGTGAAGGCGGTGAGCCCCGGCTACCCCCTGCGCGGCGAGCTGACCTTCAGCGGCGAGCCTTTCGGTGTCGCGCAGGTGGCGGACCGCGGTCCGGCAGCGGGCACCGTGTGGCTGGATTCGCGCCTGTTCGCCCTGCTCGATATCACGGTGGGGGACACGGTGGCCATTGGCGAGGCTGAATTCACCGTGGCCGCGGCGGCGCGCACCGAGCCGGACCAGGGCGGCGGCCTGTCGGCGCTGGGGCCGCGGGTGCTGATGCACTACAGCGACATCCCCGCCACCGGCGTGGTGCAGCCCGGCAGCCGGGTGGAATACCGCCAGCTGTTCGCCGGGGCGCAGCCGGTGGTTGACGACTTTGCCGACTGGCTCAAGCCGCAACTGGTGGGCGGCGAGCGCCTGCTGGACGTGGAGCAGGGCCAGCCCGGCCTCGGCCGCGCCCTGGAGCGGGCGGAGCGCTTCCTGTTGCTGGCGGGCAGCCTGGCGGTGGTGCTGGCGGGGGTGGCCATCGCCCTGGCGGCGCGGCGCTTCAGCGAGCGCCACACCGACTACGTGGCCATCATGAAAAGCCTCGGCGCCGGTTCCGGCGCCATCAATCGCCTGTACGGCAGCAGCCTGCTGTTGCTGGGCGCGCTGGCGACAAGTATCGGCTGCTTTGCCGGCTGGGCCCTGCAGGCGCTGTTTTTCCACCTGTTTGCCGACCAGCTCCCGGTGCAGCCGGGGCCCGCTGGAGCGCGCCCCTACGCCATCGGCTTCGCCACCGCCTTCGCCTGCCTGCTGTGTTTTGCCTGGCCGCCCCTGCGCCGCCTCGGCCAGGCCAGCCCCCTGCGGGTGCTGCGCCGCGACCTGCCCAGCGAAAACCGCCGTACCCTCGGCGACTACCTGCTGGGATTTGTCGCCGTGGCCGTGCTGATGTGGTGGTACAGCGGCGACCTGCGCCTCACCCTAGCGCTGCTGCTGGGGTTGGGTATTACCGCGATGTTGGGGCTGGCGCTGGCCCTGGCCCTGCTGCGTGGCGGCCGCCTGGTGGGCATGAGTGCCGGCAGTGTCTGGCGCCTGGCGCTGGCGGGCCTGCAGCGGCGGGGCGCCGCCAATGCCCTGCAGGTGGTGATTTTCGCCATGGCCATCATGCTCCTGCTGGTGCTGGTGATCGTGCGCACCTCCCTGCTGCGGGAGTGGCAGGCGCAACTGCCGGTGGATGCCCCCAACCACTTCATGCTCAATATCGCGCCCGATGAAGTGCAGGCGGTGGAGCAACTGCTGCGCGCCAGTGACGTGTCCGCCGAGGCCCTGTATCCGATGATCCGCGGCCGGGTGATGGCGGTGAACGGCGAGGATCTGCCAGCTCCCGGTGAGGCCGGCGACGAGCGCCACCAGCGCGGTGCCAATTTTACCTGGTCGGATGCACTGCCGCTGGGCAATGCGCTGATCGCCGGCAGCTGGTGGCCACCGGGCAGCGAGCAACCACTGGTGTCGCTGGAGGAGGAATTCGCCCGGCGCCTGGGGGTGCAGGTGGGGGACAGGCTGGGCCTGCTGATCGGTTCCGAAGCGCTCGCGGTGAACGTGGCCAGCATCCGCAAGCTGGACTGGCAATCCTTTCGCCCCAACTTTTTCATGGTGTTTCCGCCCCGGGCGCTGGCGGCCTTTCCCGCCACCTTCATGACCAGCTTCCACCTGGAGCGCGAGCAAAAGCCTTTCCTCAACCAGTTGATCCGCCGTTTTCCCACCATCAGCGTGATCGAGATGGACGTGGTACTGGAGCAGGTGAGGGGCATCGTCGACCAGGTATCCTTCGCCATCGAGATGGTGCTGGGGGTGATTCTTGCCGCCGGTGGGCTGGTACTGGTGGCGGGGGTGCGCGCCAGCGTCGATGAGCGCAAGCACGAAAGCTCCATACTGCGTGCCCTCGGCGCCCGCCGCGGCCTGATCCTTGGCGGGCTCGCCATCGAGTTCGCCACCCTGGGCCTGTTCGCCGGCCTGCTGGCCATGGTGGCGGCGGAGTTCTCGGTGTACCTGCTCCAGGCCTGGGTGCTGGACATGCAGTATGCACCTTCGCCCTGGCTGTGGCCTGCCGGCATAATGGCGGGTACGGTGCTGATCGGCACCCTCGGCGTGTACAGCTGTCGCGGGGTGGTGTCCAGCCCGCCGCTGGCGGTATTGCGG
>JBKDZQ010000050.1:0-4943 GCA_047971325.1 Parahaliea sp. | reverse complement strand
AGGATTGCCACCGGGCTGTGGCCGGTTGTGATTTTGTTCTCCACCAGGCGGCGCTGGGCAGCGTGCCGCGCTCACTGGAAGATCCATTGCGCACCCACCGCACCAACATTGACGGTTTTGTCAACATGCTGGTGGCTGCCCGCGACGCGAATGTGCGCCGTTTCGTCTACGCAGCCTCGTCCTCCACCTACGGCGACCACCCGGGCCTGCCGAAGGTGGAGGATCGTATTGGCAAACCGCTCTCGCCCTATGCCGTCACCAAGTATGTCAACGAGATCTACGCCGAAGTCTTTGCGCGCAGCTACGAAATGGACTGCATCGGTTTGCGCTACTTCAATGTATTTGGTTCGCGCCAGGACCCCCACGGTGCCTATGCGGCGGTGATTCCGCGCTGGATCGAGACCCTGATCCGGGGGGATGCCTGCCGCATCAACGGCGATGGGGAAACTTCCCGCGATTTCTGTTATGTGGACAACGCCGTCCAGGCCAATGTGCTGGCGGCACTGGCCCGCGACCCGGGGGCGGCAAACCAGGTATACAATGTCGCCGTGGGCGATCGCACCACGCTCAATCAGCTTTTCACCCTTATCCGCAACAACCTGCAGGCCCTTGGTGTGGTCGTGTCGCGGCCCGAACCGGATTACGGGGAGTTTCGCGCGGGCGATGTGCGCCACTCGCAGGCGGATATTGGCAAGGCCGCGCGTCTGCTGGGCTATGCCCCCGCCTATGCGGTGGCGGATGGTCTCCAACATACAACGCGCTGGTTCCTGGCGCATCACTCTTGAGGACAGGTGGTCAACAGATGACGGATACGATTGCAATTGTGGGGCTGGGCTATGTGGGTCTGCCGCTGGCCGTGGCCTTCGGTGGCCAGCGCCCGACGATCGGCTTTGATATCAACGAGGCCAAGCTGGCCCACTACCGCAACCAGTTTGACCCCAGCGGTGAGGTCAGCCGGGAGGAGCTGGCTGCGGCCACCGGGCTGGAATTCACCTCTGACCCGGCACGCCTGGCGCAGGCCGGTGTGATCATTGTGGTGGTGCCGACACCGATCGATCAGGCCCGCCGACCGGACCTGAGCCCCCTGCAGGCGGCCTGTCGTACGGTCGGGCGGCACATACGTGCCGGTACCACGGTGGTGTTTGAATCCACGGTGTATCCGGGCTGCACGGAAGAGGTGTGTGTGCCGATACTGGAGAGCGAATCGGGGTTGCAATGGACACCGGGTTTGCCCGCGGGCTTTTCGGTGGGCTATTCGCCCGAGCGAATCAACCCGGGCGACACCGAGCACAGGTTGCAGACCATCACCAAGGTAGTGTCGGGCGATGCCCCCGACACGCTCGACCAGCTGGCTGACCTGTACGGCAGCGTGGTGCGGGCCGGAGTGCATCGCGCCGCGAGCATCAAGGTGGCCGAGGCCGCCAAGGTCATTGAAAATACCCAAAGGGATCTTAACATCGCCCTGATGAACGAGTTGGCGATGATTTTCAACCGGCTCGGTATAGATACCCTCGATGTGCTGGAAGCGGCGGGCACCAAGTGGAACTTCCTGCCCTTCCGGCCCGGACTGGTGGGCGGGCACTGTATCGGCGTGGACCCCTATTACCTGACCTACAAGGCGCAGAGTGTGGGCTTTCACCCGCAAGTGGTGCTGGGCGGGCGGCAGACCAACGACGGCATGGGCAAGTATGTCGCCGAGCAGACGGTCAAGCAACTGGTGCGAGCCGGACATCCGGTGGCCGGCAGCCGGGTGGCAGTGCTGGGGCTTACTTTCAAGGAAAACTGCCCCGACCTGCGCAATTCCAAAGTAGTGGATATTATCCACGAATTGCAGGAATTTTGCTGCGATGTACGGGTGCATGACCCGCTCGCCGATGCCGGAGAGGCGGAAGAGGAATACGGCCTCGAGCTGTCCTCCTGGGAGGAGCTGGCAGATGCCGAGGCGGTGGTGCTTGCGGTGCCGCACCGCGAATATCTGCGGCAGGGGCTGGCGGGTGTCAGCAAGCTGCTGAAATCCGGTGGGGTCATCGTCGATGTGAAATCGGTGCTGGAACGGACGCCGGAAGGCGGTGTTTCGGTGTGGCGTCTGTAGCACCCGGCACCTGTTGTGTCAGTATTTTTTACAGTGTGTGGCGCCAGTATTCGGTAGGATGCCATGGCTGAGCAATTAGTGTATTGAAATTAATAGCTTATGAAAATGGTATAAAAAGTGCATGTGCTTACCCGTCGCTCCAGCCAACAGTGGCTGTTACCGGCGTGGGCGTCAACAATAGGGCAGGTAATCGGCTATGGACAAGGAATTGGAAAAGCAGGAAGGGCAGGCAGCTGAGCAGGAGGGGACTGCAGCGGGTATGGGCGAGAGCGGAATCGTCTCCAGTCAGTCGCGGCGGCAGTTTGCGCACAGGGCCGCCATCGGCAGTGCTGTCATGCTGACGCTGGGCAATCGCTCCGCCTGGGCGCAAAGCGACAGGCTCTGTGTGTCGCAGTATGTCTGGGAGTCCTACGTCAACAATCCAGGTATGGCCTCCTCCGCCCCCACGCAAGACCAGGCCGATGAAGTGCGGGCTTTTGAGGACTATCTGCGTGGCGATCCCGACGCTACACCGGAACTGGTACCCGGCGAGGGGTATTGTGTCAACGTGGCCCCCGGCGATGAGGGGAGTGGCCATGGCCGGAACTTTCTCGAAGGTGCCGATTCTGTCGAGGCCGGGAATCTGACCACGCAACCCGGGCAGCCGGGACGGGCCGGCATTTCCTACGATATCGACTACTGATTCCTCCGGTTGGTATCATCCCCTGAACCCCTGCGGGTTCAGGGTTCCTCCCAGGCTCCCATTCCCCACTAAATCCGGAAAAGTCGCGCTGATGCGCCTGTGCTGGCGCACTTTTCTCCATTTCTCTGAAATAATGGCACCTGCGCAGCGTAGAGGCGGAGTGTCAGCATGTCATTGTGGGAATTGTCCGGCCTCACGCGGTTCTATGATCGCAGGGAAGGTCTTGTGGTCTGCTATTGCCTGGAAAGTGGTGATACGCACCTGATCAGCATGGAGGCCTACGCCATCCTGAGTGCCCTGGTGCCCGGACCGGTGGAAGAAGCAACCCTGCGCCGGCGCCTGCTGGGCGAGGTGCCCCGGGAAGATGACCGTGTGGTGCTGGCGGCGCTGCTGCGCGATCTGTCTGAAGTGGATCTGGTGGTCAGGTTGTGAGTCGGGCCGTGACGCCAGGCTGCCTGTCCCAGCTCTCCGGTGCTGAAGTGCGGCGGCGCTTGCGGGGACGTGACGGATTGCGCCTGCAGGTGGGACCCTATTGTTACTCTATCGAGTGTGTGGAACCGGTGGTGGCCGCCGGACTGTCCAGGCTGTACGGTGATTTTCCGTTGGCGCCGCGACAGGGTTTTGTCGATTTTCAGGTGGCCCTGCGACCGACGAATGTCCTCCAGCACCTGCGACACCAGCTGGTCTTCCTGTTTGACGAACAGCAGCCCTTTGCCAGCATCCCCGCCAGCCAGGCCTATGCCTTTCTGGAGTGGGGCATGAACTGGTGCCTGTCGACCACTATGCACGAGTATCTCAAGCTGCACGCAGCGGTGGTGGCAAAGCAGGGGCTGGCGGTGGTCATGCCAGGGCTTCCCGGCGCTGGCAAGAGCACCCTGTGTGCGGCGCTGGGGCTCAGGGGCTGGCAGGTGCTGTCGGATGAGCACGCGCTGATACAGCCCGGCACCGCCAATGTGGTTCCGGTCAACCGGCCGATAAGCCTGAAGAACGAGTCCATCGATGTCATCCGCGCCTTCGAGCCGACGGCGGTACTGGGTCCAGTCTCGAATGACACCCACAAGGGACGGGTTGCCCACCTCAAGGCGGACCTGGTACCCGGGAGCCACGACCCGACACCGGTGAGGGCCGCCTTCATGCTGTATCCGCGCTATGAAGCCAGGGCCGCACTCACCCTGCGTTCCCGGCGCCGGGCGGAGAGCTTCATCTTTGCCGCCCACCATTCGTTCAATTACAGCGCGCTGGGGGAGGCGGGGTTCGAGGCAATGGCCCATTTTACCGATGCCGTGGAAAGTCTGGACCTCAGGTACAGTGATCTCGACCAGGCGATTACCCGGCTGGAGGCGCTGGTAGCCGGGAGTTCTGGCGCATGACCTCCCTGTTGACCCGCACGCTGCGCGACCCCTCGTTGGCAGGTCGATGGTCCCCGGCACAGTGGGCAGCCCTCGTTCCCCAGGCACGGACAACCCGCCTGCTGGCCACTTTGTGCCAGTTGGCCGGGGGCATCGAGGGCGGCCAGTCCATTCCCCCGGAGGTGTGGCGGCACCTCAGCTCCGGCTGGACTTCCCACCGCAAGCAGTGCGCCGACCTTAACTATGAAGTGCAGAAGGTGGGTGCCGCGCTGGTGGAGGCTGGCGAGGAGCTGGTGGTGCTCAAGGGGGCCGCCTATATCCTTGCCGGGCTGGAGGCCGCCGGGGGACGCATGATCTCCGATATCGATATTCTGGTGCGCGAGGAGAAATTGCCGGCAGTGGAGGCGGCGCTGGCGCGTCACGGCTGGAGTGCCGGCAATATCCACCCCTATGACGAGCGCTACTACCGGCAGTGGATGCATGAAATCCCACCCCTGGGCCACCGCCAGCGGCAGTCCGTCCTGGATGTTCATCACACCATCCTGCCGCCGACCTCCGATGGCACTGTGGACGCGCGGGCCTTGTGGGAAGCTACTGTCGAGGTGGCGCCGGGGGTGCGGGTGCTCGGGCCCGGGGATATGGTATTGCATAGCGCCACCCACCTGTTCCACGAGGGGGAATTCCATCAGGGCCTGCGCGACCTGCTCGACCTGGATCGCCTGTTGCGCCAGTTTGCCCGGGAATACGGCGACGACTTCTACCGGCAGCTGATTGAGCGGGCTCGCTACATGGGGCTGACGGTTCCCCTCTATTATGCCCT
>JBKDZQ010000049.1:0-1839 GCA_047971325.1 Parahaliea sp. | reverse complement strand
ATCTCCACCAGCCGCGCATCCCAGCGCGCGAAGGCAGCAAGTTCCGGGGTCAACTGTGGCATGACGGGCTGGTACTCAGGGCAGCGCCAAGTGGCAATAGGGTCCGCAGTATACGCCGCCTGCGCCCCGCTCAACCGCTCTTTTTCGACGCAGTTTTCGGCAAACCGGCCGCCCGCAAACGTCGGCCTGCCCGTCCCGGATCAGCGCCAGGCACTCAATGGGCGCTGCGGATACCGCATAGGGTGCCGGTTGGGCTATGATGAGACTGCGCGTTCACACCCTTAAGGAATAGAGGAGTAAGTATAATGAAATCCAGAAAGTCGTTCGCAACCGCTCTGCTACTCTCAGCCCTGTGCACCCCCCTGGCACACAGTGACGAGTACTACAGTGGCCAGACCTTTGCCGAAAAGCTCAATTCCGGCGGTGAAGGCCCCCAGATGATGGTGGTACCCCGGGGTAAATTCGTCCTCGGCGGCGGCAAGGCCGGCCCCGACAATGCCGGTGTAATCACCATCGACTACCCGATCGCCCTCGGTCTCAAGGAGACCACCCGGGCCCAGTACCGGCAGTTCCTCACCGCCACCCAGTCCAGCACCCTGCGCACGTTCCCGGCGGATGGCGACACACTGCCCGTCACCGGGGTGAGCTGGGACGACGCCGAGGCCTACACCACCTGGCTCAGCCGCGAAACCGGCCACCACTACCGCCTACCCAGCGCCTCCGAGTGGGAATACGCAGCCCGCGGGGGCACCGCCTTGCTGTACAGCTGGGGCGACCAGCTCGGCAGGGGCAACGCCAACTGCGCCAACTGCGGGTCCAACTACGATGGCGCCACCGCCCCCGTGGGCAGTTTCAAGGCCAATAACTGGGGCTTCTTCGACATGGAAGGCAACGCCTGGGAGTGGACCAAGGACTGCATCGATTCCAACAGCGCCCCTCCATCCAACGGCATGCCCCAGTTGTTCGGCGACTGCGACCTGCGGGAACTCCGCGGTGGCTCGGCAAAATCCGACGGCTGGTCCATCCGCCTCAGCGCCCGCGCCTCGGCTCCCCGCAAAACCCATATGGATGATGTGGGCTTTCGCGTGGTCAGGGAAATTGCTGCCGACTAGGCACCCCACCCGTTCGAGGACCCGTCACCGGGCAGAACGAGGGCCCATTTCGCCGGCGTGGAATGGGCCTTTATCTTCCTGGTGCGGATGCGATTGAGCGATAGCACGTAACTGTTTAACAAAAGGCAATAAATGGCTGATCCAACAACCCACGCAGCCGAGGCAGCGGCTCATGGTTTTGACGTCACTCCGATCGTGATCCTGCTGGTGGCGGCAGTCATCGCCGTCCCGATTTTCCGCCGCATTGGCCTTGGTTCGGTTCTGGGTTATCTGGCGGCGGGGCTGGCCATCGGCCCCTATGGGCTTGGCTTTTTCGACGACGCGGCAACGATTATCAGCGTCGCCGAACTTGGCGTCGTCCTGTTTCTGTTCATCATCGGGCTTGAGATGCAGCCATCGCGACTCTGGGCGATGCGGGGCGAGATCTTCGGCCTTGGCGCGCTACAGGTCTGCACCGCCATCTTTACCCTGATCTGGGTCGGCATCATGCTGGGCTATCCGATCGAGGCCAGCTTCGTCGCCGGCACCGGTTTTGTGCTGACCTCGACCGCCATCGTCATGCAGATACTGCAGGAGCGAAACCAGATAGCGGTCCCCGCGGGCCGGCGAATGATCGCGATTCTGCTGTTTGAGGATCTGGCCATCGTGCCCCTCCTGGCTCTGGTCGCTTTCCTTGCACCGGGCGGTGCAGAAACCACGCTGAGCGACCGGCTGACCGGGGTCGGCA
>JBKDZQ010000048.1:0-2211 GCA_047971325.1 Parahaliea sp. | reverse complement strand
CCCGCAGTGATCAACACCATGTCGGCGCCACGCAGCGACTCGGCGATGCGATCACGATCCTCCAGCGCCGCGGCGCGCCCCACCTCGGGATTGGCGCCGGCGCCCAGGCCCTTGGTGAGGTCGCCACCGAGTTGCAAGGTGGTTTTGGCGGTGATGTCACTGAGCGCCTGGGCGTCGGTGTTGGCGCAGATGAAGTCCACACCTTCCACCTGGCTCTCGATCATGTGCTTGACAGCATTGCCGCCACCACCGCCGACGCCAATGACTTTGATCACTGCGTTGTCCGGTGCACTTTCTACCAGTTCAAACATGGTCTTACTCCCCTTTTCATGGTTAACCGCGGCTATCCCGCGGCGGTTTACTCCAACAGGGCCCAGGTGGGCCCGGTCTAGAAATTGCGTTGTGCCCAGGATTTCAGCCGGTCCAGCAGGCCCGGTTCCTCGCCGCCGTTGCGCGGCCCACCGGAGTGTCCGCCCTCACTGGCCTGGTGTTGCAGCCCGTACTGCAACAGTCCCACCCCGGTGGAATAAATCGGGTTGCGCACGATGTCGTTCAAACCCTTCACCGCCTGCGGATAACCCACCCGCACCGGCATGTGGAACACTTCTTCCGCCAATTCCACCACGCCTTCCATCTTGGCGCTGCCGCCGGTGAGGACGATGCCAGCAGGAATCAGGTCCTCGAAACCGCTGCGGCGGATCTCCTTCTGGATCAGGGTGAACAACTCGTCGTAGCGCGGCTCCACCACTTCCGCCAAAGCCTGGCGCGACAGGTCCCGGGGCGGACGCTCACCCACGCTCGGCACCTTGATACTTTGGTCCGGACCGGCCAACTGGGTCAGGGCGCAGGCATACTTGATCTTGATTTCCTCCGCGTACTGAGTCGGGGTGCGCAGGGCCATGGCGATATCGTTGGTCACCTGGTCGCCAGCGATGGGAATGACCCCGGTATAGCGGATCGAGCCCTCGGTAAAGATAGCGATGTCAGTGGTGCCGCCGCCGATATCCACCATGCACACCCCCAGCTCGCGCTCGTCCTCGGTCAGCACCGAGTAGCTGGAGGCCAGTTGTTCGAGGATCACTTCCTCCACCTCCAGGCCACAGCGGCGGATGCACTTCTCGACGTTCTGGGCAGCATTCACCGCGCAGGTCACCAGGTGCACCTTGGCCTCCAGGCGCACCCCGGACATGCCCAGCGGCTCCTTGATGCCCTCCTGGTTGTCGATGACATACTCCTGGGGCAGGATGTGCAGGATTTTCTGGTCGGCGGGAATGGCCACCGCCTGGGCGGCGTCAATCACCCGCTCCAGGTCCAGCGGGTAGACCTCGCGGTCGCGGATGGCGACGATGCCGTGGGAGTTGAGGCTGCGGATGTGGCTGCCGGCAATGCCGACGTAGACCGAGTGAATCTGGCAGCCGGCCATCAGTTCCGCCTCCTCCACCGCGCGCTGGATGGACTGGACGGTGGACTCGATATTCACCACCACACCTTTTTTCATGCCCTTGGACGGGTGCGAGCCGATGCCGACGATCTCGATGCCGCCATCCACGCCAATCTCACCGACGATGGCCACCACCTTGGAGGTGCCGATATCCAGACCGACTATCATGCGTTTTTCCTGTCCGCTGCCCATGGCAGGTTTCTCCCGTCCCTTACTCTCTGCTGCTTGCCTGATAGGTGTTACCGCCGGCCACACCAGCCACCTGTACCGGTTCGTGGAAGGCCACTGCCAGTCCACTGTGGTAGCGCAGGTCGACACGCTCGACCTGTGCTACCCGCGGCCCCAGTTCGCCCTCATACACCGCCATGAAACGCTGCACCCGCTCGCGAAAATCCGCGTCGCCCAGCATCAGTTCGATGCCGTTGTCCAGGGTCGCCCGCAGCTGCCCGCGCAGGTCCAGGACCAGCACCTGCACCGACAGCGCCAGCGGATGCAGTTGCTCGTCCAGCTGCTGGTAGCTGGCCATCAGCTCACCCTGGCTGCCAGCCGGACCTTGCAGCCGCGGCAGATGCTGCCAGGCCGCCTCGTCGGCGGTGGCGACCACCTGTCCGTCGTGATTGAGTAGTCCACCCTCTACCCAGCGCGCGAGCGCCAGCTGCTCCACCACGTCGATCTTCAGTGTATTGGGCCAGCGCCGACCCACCGTTGCCTGGTAGATCCTGGCCAGAGCTTCCAGATGCGAGCGAACCTGCCCGTGATCGGGACTGAGA
>JBKDZQ010000047.1:0-9109 GCA_047971325.1 Parahaliea sp. | reverse complement strand
TGGGAACCGCCACCAGAAGCACCGGATTCAGAATGCGTTGGAGTTTTTTGTCTGTGGCTACCATTACTGTTTCACTCGTTTTCCAGAAACCCGGATTCGCGAAACGCGCTTCGATGGGACTTTGCATGTTATACGAGCGCCTTGGCAGCGCCGGTCGTTTTTTCCATGATCCCACGCAGGCTCTGCCAGGCTCTTATTTGTCCACACCCGTAGTCTGGTTGTGCTGCGCAATCAAGTATTAGTCGAATGACTATTTAATGTCAATATATTTTTATCACTCGACTAATATTGTCCCCGCCGGTTTAGTATTCAATTCAGGCAAATCCTGCGTAGCTTTCATCAGTGGATTTTTGGGTGCAGGTGGGGTCTGGAGAACGACCGCGGGTGTTACCTGGTCCGCGCTGTCTGCGCTTGAACCGAGTTTCGGCAGCAGGTTAATTGTGACTTTCGAGGCCGAGTCTTTCCCCTGGTCATGGAGCAGGTCCGTCAAGCAGGTGGCTGTGACCTTCAATCAGCTTTTCGTCAATACATTCGAATATCCACGCATGCGCTTCGTCGTAGCTGCCGACTGACTTCATACCACTCCTTTCGGTGTGGCTCCCCATCGACCCTGAGCAGGTTTTTCCGCAGACTGAGCCCGCGCTCGATACAGGCATATGAGCCCGTGTATGTTGCCTGCCACTGGCCCGGGTAATCGCCATTTATTGGATCGTCGATAATGATTTATTAATTAGTCATTCGAGTATATTTGAGGAGAGGCGTGCATTTTTCAAGCCCGTTGCGTGGTTTACAGCAAGCTTTTCAAGCTCGGCTTGATCACCTTTCCCATGGCGTTGCGGGGCAGTGACGGCAGCACTTTCAGGTGTTTGGGGATCTTGTAGCCCGATAGGCGCCCGTCGCACCAGGATTTGAGTTGGCCATAGTCCAGGTTGTGGCCCTCCTTCAACACTACCAGCGCGGCCACCGCCTCGCCCCAGGTGTCATCCGCCACGCCGATCACCGCCACCTCTGCGATGGCCTCGTGCTCCAGCAGGGCGCCTTCGATTTCCAGGGCTGACAGCTTGTAGCCGCCGGACTTGATGATGTCGATGGAGGTGCGGCCCATGATGCGGAAGTAGCCGTCTTCCACCACCGCCATGTCCCCGGTGCAGAACCAGCCATTGTCATAGGCGTCGCGGGTGGCGGCCTCGTTGTTCCAGTATTCCAGGAAAAGGTTGCCGCCGCGGATGCGGATTTCGCCGGGTTCGCCCTCGCCGCCAATCACCTGGCCGTCCTCACCGAACAGTTGTGCGTCTACGCCGGGCAGTGGCTGGCCGACGCAGCCGGCGCGGCGCTCACCGTGGTAGGGGTTACTGATCGCCATGCCAATTTCGGTCATGCCGTAGCGTTCCAGCAGCACCTGCCCGGTGAGTTCCCGCCATTGCTCGAACAGCGGTACCGGGCAGGCGGCGGAGCCGGAGATGTTCAGGCGCATGCGGGAGAAGCCCTGGCAGGTGGCGGTGGCCTGCGCAGCGTCGAGCGTTGTGAAATGCTGGATCAGTTTGACGTAGATGGTCGGCACCGCCATGAACACGGTGTAGGTGTCGTCACGCGCGCGCTGGCTGATGAGCTGGCTGTCAAACTTGCTGAACAGCTCCACCGTGGCGCCGGCCCACAGGCCGCAACTGAGCACGTTGATGATGCCATGTACATGGTGGACAGGCAGAAACAGTGGAATGATGTCCCCGGTCGTCCAGGCCCAGGCCTCGATCAGGCAGGTGATCTGCGAGGCGATGCTGTGGTGGGTGTGCACCACGCCCTTGGGCTTGCTGGTGGTGCCGCTGGTGAACAGCATCATGGCGCGGCGCGTTGAGGCCACTTCCGGCAGCTGGCCGGGTGCTTGCGCCAGCGTGCCGTCCACCATGGCCACGGCGATACCCAGGCTGTCGCACAGGGCCTGCAGTTCGTCGCTGTGGTAGTCCGGGGTGGTGATCAGGCGGCTGGCGCCGGCGCTACCCAGGTAGTGCTCGAGCTCGGCGACAGCGGAGGCGACATTGAGCGGCACGGCGATGCCGCCCGCACGCCAAACCCCGTGCATCACCGTGACGTAGTCCAGGCTGGCGGGCAGGAAAAAGGCGATGCGCTGTTCTTCGAGGTCGGCACTGGCACCCAGCAGGCCGGTAGCACAGTGGTTGACGCGCTGGTTGACCTCGGCGTAGCTGAATTTCCGGCCGTCCTCTATCAGGGCGGTGTCGTGATTGTCGTCGCACAAAGCGGGAAACAGGGCTTGTTGCATGATGCTCTAGCTCCGTTGATGTGATGGTGAGGCGTCAGTACACCGTGCTGACCAGAAAAAACAGGACCGACGGCCCCAGCAGGCAACCGACACCGGTATAGAAGGTGGCAGTCATGGCTCCATAGGGTACCAGCCGGGGGTCGGTGGCGGCGAGCCCCGCAGCCACCCCGCTGGTAGTGCCCATCAGGCCCCCGTAGACCATGGCCGAGTGCGGGTTGTCGAGACCAATGCTGCGCGCCACCAGCGGCGTGCCCACCATTACCAGGATGGACTTCACCAGTCCGGCGGCAACGCTGAGGGTGATGACCTCCCGGGAGGCGCCGATGGCTTCGCCCGTGACCGGGCCGACGATGTAGGTGACCGCCCCGGCGCCGATGGTGGTGATGTCGGCGGCGTTGCTGTAGCCGAAGACGATGGCGACCAGTACCCCGCACGCAAAGGACACCAGCACCCCCGCCAGGATGGAAATGCTGCCGGCCAGGCCTGCCCTGTGGATTTCATCGAGCTGTACGCCGTGGGCGGTGGCGACAATGGCGAAGTCGCGCAGCATGCCGCCGCCCATCAGCCCGATACCACCGAGCAGGGTCAGGTCGGCCACGCCCCTGTCGCCGCCGGTGGCCTTGCCGCCAAGGTAGGCGGCCACCAGGCCGATGGCGATGGCGATGGCGGAACCGTGGATGCGCCCCCCGGTGAGTTTTCCGGCCAGTCGATAGGACAGCCAGATGGTGGCACCGACCACGGCGAAGGCCACTACCAGGTTGTTGCGGATGAAAACTTCGCTGAGGATATCGCTCACCGCCCTTGCTCCCGCGACGAGCCGGCAGGTTCCGGCCGCCCCCGGCTGATGCGGCTCAGCACCGGTACCAGCGCGAAACTGGCGGCCACCGCGACCAGCCCGGCGGTCAGGGCCAGCAGGCCGCCGTCGATGGCGCCGGCCACGTTCTGCTGGGCCGCCATGGCCACCACGATGGGGATGTACATGGCGCTCCAGAACCGGATGCCCTCCCCGGCTTCGCCCTCGGTCAGCGAGTGCAGGCGCCGTGAGTTGCCGGCCAGTACCAGCAGCACCATGGCAATGCCCACGCCGCCGATGTTGGCCTCGACACCGAGCGCCGCGCCCAGCAGTTCGCCGGCCAGCATGCCGATAATGAGACAGCTTGCAAGCAGGGCCACGCCGTAAACGATCACATTATTCTCCTTATCGGATGAAGGTCACGGTAGGCGTCGGCGCGGGAGCTATCGAGCTTGCTTGGCGCGCCGGCGCAATCGGGGTATTTTGAGCGCGTTGGCGGTATCCCGTCCATTGCTTCCTGGTGTCGTTGCATTGTCGATGCCGGTAGGTCGGGCCGCATGAACAGGAGAAACACAGTGACGACGCTCAAATCCCGGGCATTCGAGGACTTTTTTGTCGGCGAGCGCATTGCGTTCAAGCCCTATGCCGTTACCGCCGAGGAGATTGTGGCTTTTGCGTGCCAGTACGATCCGCAGCCCTTCCATGTCGATGCCGATGCGGCCCGGGAGTCGATATTTGGCGGCCTGGTGGCCAGCGGCTGGATGACCTCGGCGATTTTCATGCGCATGCAGTGCGAGAGTTTCATCCTGCAGTCCACTTGCCTGGGATCCCCGGGCGTCGATGAAATCCGCTGGCTGGTGCCGTTGCGTCCCGGGGATGAACTCGGTGGTGAGGCGGTAGTCACCGCGGTGAAGCCGTCCCGCTCCAAGCCGGATCGGGGCGTGGTGTACTTCGACGGCCGGCTGTGGAACCAGCAGCGGGAGACAATCATGATCCTGAAGAGCCTCGCCCTCTTTGGCCGCCGCCAGCTGCCGGCTTCGCCGAGAGCTTTGTCAAGCTCGGCTTGATTCCCGGTGACGGCGGGGCCTGGCTGCTGCGGCGGGTGGTGGGCTTTCCCAAGGTCTGTGAAATGGCGCTGACCGGTGCCCGGATAGGCGCTGAAGAGGCGCTCGCCTGTGGCCTGGTCACCAGGCTCGTGCCCGATGCGCAGTTGATGGCGGCAGCCCTGGAAATGGCGGGCAACATCGCGGAAAACCCGGTGTCCGCCTGTTGAGTCGCTACCCGTTGCCGCCGGCGAAGCGGATAGCCATGGCCCCTTGCAAAGGGATGAATTGAGGAGCCGGATGCGTTAATCGCGTACGTCCGGAGCTGATGCACCTGTACTGGGCCTGTGTGGATCGGGTTGCCATCGTCGCCGATTGCCGGGAGCGGGCCACCGGCACCCACATCAAGGGCTCGCGCCGAACGGCACACGGCGGGCTGCGGATCAGCGGCTTGCGCAGGCCCCACAATTTAATTCCAAAATAGTTTTGCAACCCGGTTGACCGACATGGGGGCCGTACCTATAATGCACACCCTCGAATTCGGACAGACTTTGAAGTGTGTCCGGCGTGGGGTGCCAAGGGGCCCTCACAGCGAGGTCGTATTGATGCGGGGTGGAGCAGCCTGGTAGCTCGTCGGGCTCATAACCCGAAGGTCGTCGGTTCAAATCCGGCCCCCGCTACCAATTACGTTAGCGGTATTTTGCGGAGACCAAACAGCCGACGGGTTTGTTCTCTGCCTCGCCCGGCGGCGCCGGGTGAAGTCCGCCGGTTCCAGTCCGGCCCCGCTACCAATTGCGTGTCGCCAGCGCCTCGATTCTGGTGGTGCGTGTTCGGAAAGCCCCTTTTCAGGGGCTTTTTCGTATGTGCGAGAACCCTGGCATGGGTGGTGGCGGCAGGAACCAGTTTCAGCGTGGCGATGAAAGAGCAGCAAATCCAGCAATTGCTGGCGCCTTCTGTAGAGGCCCTGGGCTTCGAGCTGTGGGGTATCGAATACCTTTCACAGGGGCGTCATACCCTACTGCGTGTGTATATCGAGAGCGAGAACGGGGTCGGCGTCGACGATTGCGCCACGGTCAGCCATCACGTGAGCGGTGTACTGGATGTGGAAGACCCGATCAGTGGCGAGTACACGCTGGAAGTGTCCTCTCCCGGGCTAGACCGCCTGCTGTTTCGGCTGGACCAGTACCGGGCCTATATCGGCGAGTGGATAGAGCTGCGTTTGCGCAGCCCCTTCGAGGGGCGGCGCAAGTTCAAGGGTACATTGAAGGGTATTGAGGGTGAGGACGTGGTGGTACAGGTGGAGGATCACGAGTATCTGCTGCCCCACAGCGCGATTGACAAGGCGCGTATTCAACCCCGTTTCGGGGCCAGTTGATGGCGCCGGATGGAGATCGGACAAGCGAGGCTTGAGATGACGAAGGAAATTCTGTTGGTGGCGGAAGCTGTCTCGAATGAAAAGGGTGTCTCCGAGGACATCATTTTCGAGGCGATCGAGCTGGCCCTGGCGACAGCGACCAAGAAGCGCTACGACGAGGATGCGGACATCCAGGTTACTATTGATCGCGCCACCGGCGACTACGAAACGCTGCGTCGCTGGCTGGTGGTGTCGGATGACGAGGTGGCTCTGCTGGGCACCGAGTTCACCACCGAGGAAGCCGCCGAAAAGGACCCGAACCTCAAGCCCGGCGACGTTTATGAGGAAATCGTCGAAAACGTTGGCTTTGGCCGCATCGCCGCCCAGACCGCCAAGCAGGTCATCGTGCAGCGTGTGCGCGACGCCGAGCGCGCACAGGTGGTGGAACAGTACATGGGCCGGGTTGGCGAACTGGTGGCCGGTTCGGTGAAGAAGGTTACCCGCGACAACGTGATAGTGGATCTTGGCAACAACGCCGAGGGGCTGCTGCCCCGCGATCAACTGGTGGGCCGCGAGACCTTCCGCGTCAACGATCGCGTGCGCGCCGTGTTGAAGGAAATCAGCACCGAGACCCGCGGCCCCCAGCTCATTCTCAGCCGCTCCTGCCCGGAAATGCTGATCGAACTGTTCAAGATTGAGGTGCCGGAAATTTCCGAGGAGGTTATCCAGATCAAGGCCGCCGCCCGCGACCCGGGTTCCCGGGCCAAGATCGCGGTCAAGACCAACGACCAGCGCATCGATCCGGTGGGCGCGTGTGTCGGCATGCGTGGCTCGCGTGTGCAGGCGGTGTCCAACGAGCTGGACAACGAGCGCGTCGACATCGTGCTGTGGGACGACAACCCCGCCCAGCTGGTGATTAACGCCATGGCGCCGGCGGAAGTGGAGTCGATTGTGGTGGACGAGGACAGCGGTACCATGGATGTCGCGGTGTCCGAGGACAACCTGGCCCAGGCCATCGGCCGCTCGGGCCAGAATGTGCGTCTGGCCAGCGAGCTGACCGGCTGGGCCATCAATGTCATGAGCACGGACGAGGCGGCCGAGAAGCATGAGGCCGAGTCGGGTGAGGTAATTCAGACCTTTATGGAGCAACTGGATATCGACGAGGAAGTTGCCGAGATCCTGGTGGAAGAGGGCTTCACCACCTTGGAAGAGGTCGCCTATGTGCCGCTGGAAGAAATGATGGCGGTGGAAGGCTTTGATGAAAATATTGCCGAGGAACTGCGCGCCCGCGCCAAGGATGCCCTGCTGACCCAGGCCATTGCATCCGAGGAAAAGCTGGGTGCCAACGAACCCGCGGACGATCTGCTGAACATGGATGGCATGGACCGGCACCTGGCCTATGTGCTGGCCAGCCGCGACGTGGTTACCATGGAGGATCTGGCGGAACTCGGTGTGGAAGACCTGATGGATATCCCGGAGATGACAGAAGAGCGTGCCGGCGAGTTGATTATGACCGCACGTGCGCCCTGGTTTGCAGAGCAAGCGGAGTAAGGCTGCCCGCGAATAACGGTATGGCAGAACTGCGGTCAGGGTACGGGATTAAGGAGATATTTGCATGGCACAGGTGACAGTACAGCAACTGGCGGAAACTGTGGGTGCCTCGGTCGAGCGCCTGCTCACACAGATGCAGGATGCCGGGCTGCCGCATTCGGCGGCGGGCGAGGCGGTATCCGAGGAGGACAAGCAGACTCTGCTGACCTACCTGAAGCGCAGTCACGGTGAACCTACCGCGGCGCCCAGGCGTATTACGCTCAAGCGCAAAACGATCAGCACCCTGCGTACCAGCGGTTCCCAGGGCAAGAAAACCGTCAACGTGGAAGTGCGCAAGAAGCGCACTTACGTCAAGCGTGACCCGGCGGAACTCAGGGCAGAGGCGGAAGCCGCCGCCCGCGAGGCGCAGGAGCGCAGCGCTGCGGAGGAAGCCGAGGCGCTCGCCGTGACGGAAGTCGCCACGCCGGAGGCAGATGTGGTGCAGATGCCGGAAGTGGCGGTAGCACCGGAGCCGGAGCGGGTGGTGGCGGAAGCGCCCGCCCAGCAGGTCGAGGTGGCGCCGGACGCCGTTCCCGAACCCGAGCCAGAGCCTGTGCCCGCGCCGGAGCCGGAGCCGGCCCCGAAAGTGGCCGCCGCAGCGGCGCAAAAAGAAGATCCGCTGGAACTCGACCCGGAAATCCTGCGCCAGCGTGCGCTGGAGCGCCGCCGCCGGCAGGAGGCCGAGGAAGCCGAGACCCGCCGTCGCACGCTGGAGGCCAAAAAGGCCGAGGAAGAGCGCCAGAAGGTGGAGTCCGCTGCTCGCACCGAGCGCGAAAAGCAGAAAGAGGAGGCCGACAAGCGGCCCAAGCGCCTGCACGAGGTGCCCCAGCCCAAGGAAGAGCAGCGCCGCAAGTCCGCTGGTCGGGGTCGCCTGGAGCGCCCGGCCGGTCGCGGCAAGCAGCGCGGCCACAACCTGTCGCTGTCGGACATGGAGGCCGCCGAGGGCGGCTACGGTCGCCGTCGCGGCGGTCGTCGCAAGCTGAAGGCGGCCCATGCCGAGCACGGCAGGCACGGTTTCGAGATGCCCACTGAGCGCCAGGTGCACGAAGTGGCGCTGTCCGACATGACTTCCGTGTCCGGCCTGGCCCAGCAGATGAAGGTCAAGGCCGGGGAGGTCATCAAGGAGCTGATGAAACTCGGCGTCATGGTTAACATCAACCAGATGATCGACCAGGACACCGCGACCCTGGTGGTGGAGGAAATGGGCCACGTCGCCAGAATGGTCAGTGCCGACGCGCTGGAGGAGAGGCTGGAGGAAACCCTGTCCCGGCACGAGGGAACTCTGGAGCCGCGGGCGCCGGTGGTGACGGTGATGGGGCACGTTGACCACGGCAAGACCTCGCTGCTGGATTACATTCGCAAGAGTCGTGTCGTTTCCGGCGAGGCCGGCGGCATTACCCAGCATATCGGCGCCTATCACGTCGAGACGGGTCACGGCATGATTTCCTTCCTGGATACCCCCGGTCACGCCGCGTTTACCGCCATGCGCGCCCGCGGCGCCAAGAGTACCGACATCGTGATTCTGGTGGTGGCCGCCGATGACGGTGTGATGCCCCAGACCGAGGAGGCGGTACAGCACGCCCGCGCCGCGGGTGTGCCGCTGATCGTGGCGGTGAACAAGATCGACAAGGAGGCAGCCGATCCCGACCGGGTCAAGAACGAGCTGTCGGCCAAGGATGTGATCCCCGAGGAATGGGGCGGCGATACCCAGTTCGTCAACGTGTCGGCCCACACCGGCGAGGGCATCGAGGCCCTGCTGGATGCGGTGTTGCTGCAGGCCGAGCTGCTGGAGCTGCAGGCCCCGCGCGACGTGCCGGCCCAGGGCATCGTGATCGAATCGAGGCTGGACAAGGGCCGCGGCTCGGTGGCCTCGCTGCTGGTTCAGAGCGGCACCCTGCGCCCGGGCGACATCGTGCTGGCCGGCCTGCAGTACGGTCGCGTGCGCGCCATGCTGGACGAGAATGGCAACCAGGTGGAGGAGGCCGGGCCCAGTATTCCGGTGGAAATTCTCGGCCTGGACGGTACCCCTGATGCCGGCGACCAGTTCGCCGTGG
>JBKDZQ010000046.1:0-2006 GCA_047971325.1 Parahaliea sp. | reverse complement strand
TTATCGCCATTGTCGGCCTGCTGCTGCTGATCTGCTGGATTATCTTCCTGCGTGCCACCTTCCTGTCGATGGGCTGGCTGGGCATCATCCTGGGAGCGGCGCTGTTCAG
This sequence comes from Parahaliea sp., assembly GCA_047971325.1. Taxonomy (GTDB): domain Bacteria; phylum Pseudomonadota; class Gammaproteobacteria; order Pseudomonadales; family Halieaceae; genus Parahaliea. The sequence goes on along the minus strand of JBKDZQ010000046.1, from coordinate 1,897 downwards.
CTGTTTTATCTGGCTGTTTATCGACCTCGGCTGGATGAGCATCGGCTCCACCAGCGCGCTGACCTGGGCCGCACTGTTGCTGATCTCCCTGCTGCTGGCGGCGGGCATGTCCTGGTCGCACATCCGCAAGCGCCTGACCGGCCAGATCGATGTGGATGATGTAGAGGACTGATTCGCCACAAGGGAACGAGCCGCAGGCGGTCACCGTCGCGGCGACAGTGCAAGCGCGGGCCAGTGTTCAGGCGTAGAAGGCCGCCAGTTTGTCGATAAAGGCTTCCAGCATGCCCGCCGGCAGGTCGTTGATGCCGGCGGCGGCCTTGCGCCCGCCTCCAGTGGGAAACTGCCGGCACAGCTCGTCGGCGCCGGTCTTGTTGTTGAGCGGTGCCCGCACGCTCACCAGATAAGTGCCACTGGGTTTGATGGTGAGCACGGCGTGGGCGCGGTCCGGGTCGGCGTTGGCCAGATCGTTACTGTAGACGCCGCTGACACGGCGGGCCCAGGACTCATCGGGCAGCATGAACACCGCTGCCGCTGCATCGCGATACTCCGGTTCCAGCGCGGCGGCGGCGGCCATGTCCTGTCGGTAGCCGGTTTCCAGCCGCTCGAAGTGCTCGCGGCCGTCCCGCATGAAATCGAAGGGGTCGGCGTACTGGCTGATCAGGCGGTACAAGGCCTCCGGTGCGAAGTGCAGGTCTTCCAGCCGGGAACCGTAGCCGTTGTAGTTGATGTAGATGCCGAGGTTTTCCAGCCGCTCCAGATCAGGTTCATCCAGGTTGAGGGAGCGGGCGATACGATGCGCGCTGTCGCGCAGGTTATCGCCAAAGGTGCCCACCACGGCCCAGCCGGGGAAGGCGCCGCCAAGGTGCCCGTTCACCAGCAGGCTGGTGCAGACATCGGGTGCGGTGTTGACCAGCGCCCGCAGGCGGGGGTGTTCGGGCATGTCGCCGGCGAAGTGATGGTCGCAGTAGAACACCTCGGCGCCCTGTCCCAGCACGCGCTGCAGGGCCGCCTGGTTTTTCTCCATGGAGATATCGAGCACGGTCACCCGTGCACCGGGGCCGGCCTGCACCTGTTCCAGCAATTCGATATCGCGCTTTACGCCGGTCACCAGCACCGCGTCGCGCGGCTCGGCGTTGCGCAACTGGGTCAGGGCGCACAGGCCGTCGGCATCGCCGTTGAATACATCATAGTCCGTCATGGCAGCAGTTCCTGCAGATCATCATTATCAGCCATCAGCGGGAGCGGCGTGACACTTGCGGCGACGCCTGTCCGTCTAGGAGCTTTTGTCCGGAAACAGCTCCTGAACATTGGACGTGGGCAGGGTTTTGACGTTCGAAGTGGGCAGGGTTTTGACATTGCCGCGCTTGCCGGCGCGACCGATCTTGCCCTGCTTGCGCCAGAGGTGATCATAACGGACCTCGTGGCCGCCGAAACCACTCACCGCCGCATTCAGCACCCTGGTAATACCGCCACAATCCATGTTGTCGCAGTAGTGCATGAGATCCATCAGGTAGCGGTGCATCTGGGAATAGCTGAGGCACTCCTCCTCGGCACGCATGATCATCGGGTGACCAGTGCCGGAAACGGCGGTGCCAAGCAGCAGCTCCTCGTGGAGTTTTTCACCCGGACGCAGGCCAATGAACTCGATCTCTATCTGTCCTTCACCATGACCTTCGTGCAGCATCTCGTAGCCACTGAGGCGGATCATGCGTCGCGCCAGGTCGATAATGCGCACCGGTTCACCCATGTCCAGCACAAAGACATCGCCACCGGTGCCCATGGCCCCAGCCTGCAGCACCAGCTGGGCGGCTTCCGGGATACTCATGAAATAGCGGGAGACCTCAGGGTGGGTCACCGTCACCGGGCCGCCGATCTCGATCTGCTCACGAAACAGTGG
>JBKDZQ010000045.1:0-3669 GCA_047971325.1 Parahaliea sp. | reverse complement strand
TTTTCCCGTATCGTATTGATAAGGGAGTGTAGCTGTTCCTCGTTGCTGTGCTCCGGGTCGTAGAGGTCGATGACCTCCACGCTTTCCTGCAGGCTCATGCCGATGCGCTTGCCGCGCAGGATCAGCTTGATGCGCACCCGGTCCGCCGGCGAGTAAAGCCGCTTCTGGCCGTCGCGCCGGGGGTGGACCAGGCCCTTTTCCTCGTAGAAGCGAATGGTGCGGGTGGTGACACCGAATTCACCGGCGAGGTCGGAGATGCTGTAGGTCCGGTCCGGCATGGGAATACCCGGCTGTGATATTGAAGACAACCATAGTTCATATTAACGTTAACGTAAACGGTATATTGAAAGTTTTTGCTTCGTCGCACCGGCAGGTGAGCGGCAAACTTCAACCGCAAGGGCTGGGGTTTCGGGAGGGAGCCGAATTTCTATACGGGCCTCAACCATCAACCACCGCGAGGCATCGCCATGAAGACCGGGTCCCGTGACTGGGGGGCATTGAGCTGGCACTCGATACCCTCAGCACCTTCTATTGTGGGGAAGGGGATTTTCACAGTGGCACGTCACTGTCCGCTGCGCCCAAGTGTCCGTGCTTTTGCTATCATCCGCCCGGTACAGCCCTGAGAGCCCCCTGTCATGCCCAAAACCGCGCTTCTTTCCCTGCTGGCCGACGGCGAGTTCCATTCCGGCCAGGTACTGGCGGAGGTGATGGGGGTCAGTCGCACCGCTGTCTGGAAGCAGCTCAAGCGGTTGCGGCAACTGGGGCTGGAGCTGGAATCGGTGCGCGGGCAGGGCTACCGCATCCCCGGTGGGCTGGAGTTGCTGGATGAGGGTGCGGTGCGCGCCGGTCTCGATGACCGGGCCGCCTGGCGGCTGGAGGAGCTGGTGCTGCTGGATACGGTGGACTCCACCAACGCCGAGGTGCTGCGGCGCATCGACACCGGTGCCCGCCGTGGCCTGGTGTGCACGGCGGAGCAGCAGACCGCCGGTCGCGGCCGCCTCGGTCGCAGCTGGTTCAGCCCTTTTGGCCGCAATCTCTACCTGTCGCTGACCTGGGACTACAGCCAGGGGGCGGCGGCTCTGGAGGGGCTGAGCCTGGCAGTGGGTGTGGCGGTGGCGAAGGCGCTGGAAGCCCGGGGCGTGCCACCGGTGCAGCTCAAGTGGCCCAACGACCTGCTCTCCGGTGGCGGCAAACTGGGCGGTATCTTGCTGGAGATGGTCGGCGATGCCGCCGGTGCCTGCCAGGTGGTGGTGGGGGTGGGCCTCAATGTGCGGATGCCGGAGGCGGCCGCCGACGCTATCGGTCAGCCCTGGGTTGACCTGGATGGTCTGTGCCAGGGGCGACCGCCCGGGCGCAACGCCCTGCTCAGCGCCCTGTTGAATGAACTGCTGCCGCTGCTGGCGGAGTTTCAACCCCGGGGTTTCGCCCCCTGGCGAGAGGGCTGGCTGGCGCGCGACGCCTGCGCCGATCACCCGGTGATCGTCAGCAGCGCGGACCGCGATCTGGCGGGCATTGCCCGCGGTGTCGATGAGCGCGGTTCCCTGCGCCTGGAGACTTCCCTTGGCGTGCAGACCCTGTTCGGTGGCGAACTGTCCCTGAGTTCGCAGTCTTGAGTCCGCCGCGGCGCTGCCTGCAGCTGGATGTGGGCAACAGCAGTGCCAAGTGGCGGCTAGTGGTGAATGGTGAGATCAGCGCGCGCGGGCGCTACCGGCGGGAGGATGAGGACTCCCGGCAGACCCTGCTGGCCTGTGCGCCGGCGCTGGATGCGATCTGGATATCCAGTGTTGCCCGGGAGGCGGTGGAGGGCTCCATCGCTGCCGAGCTGCGCCGGCGCTGGAATGTGCAACCCTGGGTCGCACGCTCCGAGGCGGAGAGCCTGGGGCTGCGCAACAGCTACGCCGAACCGGTACGGATGGGGGTGGACCGCTGGCTGGCGATGCTGGCGGCCCGTGCGCGCCACCGCGGGCGGCTGTGCGTGATCGACGCCGGCTCGGCCTTGACCGTCGACCTGGTGGCGGATGATGGCGCCCACGAGGGCGGCTATATCATCCCCGGCCTGGAGCTGATGGAGCGGGCGCTGTTGCTGGATACCGACCGTGTACGCTTTGCCGACGACGCCCGGTACCAACTGCGCCCCGGCCGCTCCACTGCCGAGGCGGTGCGCCACGGTATCGCCCTGGCCCAGGCGGGAGCGGTGGCCCAGGTCTTGCGGAGCGAGAGCGCGGAACTGGCGGTACTGTTTACCGGCGGTGACGGCCAGTGGCTGCAAGAGCAACTGGAGGGGCGGGGTGAGTACGTGCCCGAGCTGGTGCTCGACGGCCTGCAGCGGATGGGTGAAGTTCGCGCTTGCTGAAAGTCGGTGTATTGCATCCGGGCGCGTGTGCATTAAAATGACGCTTTTTTCCAGCCCATCCATTTGCCGGTGTAGCTCAGTTGGTAGAGCAGCGCATTCGTAATGCGAAGGTCGCAGGTTCGACTCCTGTTTCCGGCACCATCATCTAAAAACGGTCTGCTGCAATCGCTGGGGGCGGTTGCACGGAACCGGGTTCTCTCCGGTCGGTGCTGCGCACGCAAGCGCTAGCATCATTTCAGGGTTCCGCAAAGGGTGTTGGCAGCGACTCGGCCCGCAGCTCCGGCGAAAAGCGGTTTCGGTGACTTGAAAAGGGGCGCCTGTTGCACCAGGGGGGGACTTCTCCTATCATTGCCGCCCCTTGGTGGTAGCCCGGCACCACGGTGCCCGTACCGGGGAAGTGGTCACGCTAGGCTGGCGTAGCTCAGTAGGTAGAGCAGCTGATTTGTAATCAGCCGGTCGGGGGTTCGATTCCTCTCGCCAGCTCCAGTCTAAGGCGGTCAGTTCCGGCTGTCAGCCCTCTCAAGTGTTTGAAAAAGTGGGAAAAGTTCGGATTTTCCACAGTGCCACTCCCGCCTTGCCGGCCGCGGCTGAAACAGGCGGGAATTATGGGTTGACAAGCCCGGATGGCATCTGGACAATATGCCGCCTTCTGGGAGGGGTTCCCGAGTGGCCAAAGGGATCAGACTGTAAATCTGACGCGAAAGCTTCGGTGGTTCGAATCCACCCCCCTCCACCAAGATTGTGAGCCTGGGAAGTCGCGGTTTACCGCGTTGGGGTGGAAGAGTCCCAGGTGTCGGCCGGGTGGATTTGAACCTGGTTCGACAAGGCAGCGTAGCCGCCGTAGAGCGCCGCTTGCGGCGACCCGGAGGGTGAGGGGTGTAGGTAGCCCCGAATAATCCACCCCCTCCACCAAGAATTTGGGTTTGGGAAGTTGCGGGTATAGTTCAATGGTAGAACCTCAGCCTTCCAAGCTGATGATGCGGGTTCGATTCCCGCTACCCGCTCCAGTTGGTTGTGATTGATAGGCTCATATAGCTCAGTCGGTAGAGCACTTCCTTGGTAAGGAAGAGGTCACCGGTTCAAATCCGGTTATGAGCTCCACTCCCTTTTATATGGGAAGCGGGACCAGCTGAATAAATTTAATGGTGCGTTTCAACTGCATGGCATGGCCGTTGTAATAGGAGACCGTCTTAGATGGCAAAGGAAAAGTTCGAGCGTAGCAAGCCCCACGTCAACGTGGGAACCATTGGTCACGTGGACCATGGCAAGACGACCCTGACAGCGGCGCTGACCCGCGTGTGCGCGGAGACCTGGGG
>JBKDZQ010000044.1:0-14726 GCA_047971325.1 Parahaliea sp. | reverse complement strand
CACCTGTGCGCCGCTTTGCTCATCCCGTGTTGCGCTGACAACCTGACTCACCACATTCATCCCTTCGTGTGTCAACGAGAAATGGCTTCGTGCCTGTTGACAGAAAAGGCCATATTAGAATACGAAATCCACTGGCACTGTCAGGGTGTCCATGTTGGTATTCGAGACCGGTGTAGTTTCGGCGCCTGGTGCAGCAAATTTGATGTCCGCCACCGCAGATGCGGAATCTCCTCCCGCAAGGACCCGCAAAAAACTCCAGCTATTGTGTTTGTGTGTCAAAGTGCTCTCCTGGCGGTTCAGGCAATTCTCCTGGCACACACGGTTTCTCGTTATCGAAGTCGGCGTGGATTGTAACCCATGAGCGCGGGTGCGGGTGGCGGGAACCGGGGTTTTCTTCACATTCTTGACCAAAGCCCTCGACCGGGATTTATCGACGGTCATTTATTTGCTGTCGCCCGCCACATACGCGAAAATACCGGCCCGCCCTGTCCGGCCACCCACACATACCGTTCGTTTCACTGGAGAACTACATGCCGTCCCGCACCGATCTTGCCAATGCCATCCGCGCCCTGAGTATGGACGCCGTACAGCGGGCCAATAGTGGCCATCCGGGGGCGCCGATGGGCATGGCGGATATTGCGGAAGTCCTGTGGAACGACTACCTGCGGCACAACCCGGCCAATCCCCGGTGGCCGAACCGGGACCGTTTTGTGCTTTCCAACGGCCACGGTTCCATGCTGCTCTACTCCCTGCTCCATCTCAGCGGCTACGAGCTGCCCATCGAGCAGCTCAGGAATTTCCGCCAGCTGCACAGTGCCACCCCGGGCCACCCGGAATACGGCTACGCCCCCGGTGTGGAAACCACCACCGGCCCGCTGGGCCAGGGCATCAGCAACGGTGTGGGCATGGCGCTGGCCGAAAAAGTACTGGCGGCCCAGTTCAACCGCCCGGGCCATGAGGTGATCGACCACCATACCTATGTCTTCCTCGGCGACGGCTGCCTGATGGAGGGCATCTCCCACGAAGTCTGTTCCCTGGCCGGCACCCTGGGGCTGGGCAAACTGATCGCCTTCTACGACGACAACGGTATTTCCATCGACGGCGAGGTCGAGGGCTGGTTTACCGACGATACGCCCCAGCGCTTCGAAGCCTACGGTTGGCAGGTGATTCGCGCGGTGGATGGCCACGATCCGGTGGAACTCACCACCGCCATCGACACCGCCCGCGCGGAAACCGGTCGCCCCAGCCTGATCTGCTGTCGCACCATCATCGGCAAGGGGGCGCCCAACAAGGGTGGTAGCGAGTCCTGTCACGGCGCACCGCTGGGCGATGAGGAGGTCGCCGCCACCCGCAAGGCCATCGACTGGCCCCACGCGCCCTTTATGGTGCCCGATGAAATCTACAACGGCTGGAACGCCAGGGCCTGGGGTGCCGAGTGCGAGCAGGCCTGGGAACAGGCCATGTCCGCCTACGCCCAGGAGCACCCGGAGCTGGCCGCCGAGCTGCGCCGCCGTCTGGCGGGGGAGCTGCCGGCGGACTTCGCCGCCAGGGCGCGGGCCTACGTCGCCCAGTGCCAGGCCGAGGGAGCGAGCATCGCCTCGCGCAAGGCCTCCCAGAACTGCCTGAACGCCTTCGGCCCCCTGCTGCCGGAGCTGCTGGGCGGTTCCGCCGACCTGGCGGGTTCCAACCTGACGCTGTGGGAGGGTTCCCGGGGGGTCAGCGCGGGCGATGCCGACGGCAATTACATTTACTACGGTGTGCGCGAATTCGGCATGTCCGCCATCATGAATGGCATCGCCCTGCACGGCGGCTTTGTGCCCTACGGCGCCACCTTCCTGATGTTCATGGAATACGCCCGCAACGCCGTGCGCATGGCGGCGCTGATGCGGCAGCGCTGCGTGTTCGTCTACACCCACGACTCCATTGGCCTGGGTGAAGACGGCCCCACCCACCAGCCCGTGGAGCAGCTCACCGCCCTGCGCAGTACCCCCAACCTGCACACCTGGCGTCCCTGCGACACGGTGGAGTCCGCAGTGGCCTGGCAGGCTGCTATCGAGCGTTCCGAGGGCCCCACCGCGCTGATCTTCTCCCGCCAGAGCCTGGCCCACCAGGCCCGCGACGAGGCGCAGGTGGCCGCCATCGCCCGCGGTGGCTACATCCTGCGCGACTGCGAGGGCGCGCCCGAGGCAATTGTCATCGCCACCGGCTCGGAGGTGCAGCTGGCGGTGGCGGCTGCCGGGCAACTGGCGGGCAAGGGGCGCGCCGTGCGCGTGGTGTCGATCCCCTGCGCCGAGCTGTTCTGTGCCCAGGACGCCGCCTACCGCGAGTCGGTGCTGCCCAGCGACGTGCTGGCGCGGGTGGCGGTGGAAGCCGGCCACACGGATTACTGGTACAAGTTTATCGGCCTCGACGGCCGTGTCGTGGGCATGACCACTTTCGGTGAGTCCGCCCCCGCCGGCGACCTGCTCGAGCACTTTGGTTTCACCGTGGATAACGTGGTGGCCGCGGTGGAAGAGGCCGTGCTGGAGGACTGATTCCTTGCTGCGGCTCGCCATCAACGGTTACGGCCGCATCGGCCGCAGTGTGCTCAGGGCGCTCTACGAGAGCCCCCTGCGCAGCCGCTTGCGGATCGTGGCCATCAACGAGATTGCCGATGCCCGCACGGTGGCGCATCTGACCCGCTACGATTCCACCCACGGGCGCTTTCCCCTGCCGCTGGCCGGTTCCGAAACCGCACTGGAGGTGGACGGTGACCACATTGCCCTGCTGCGCCAGCCGGATATCGGGCGCATTCCCTGGGGTGAGCTGAAGGTGGACATGGTGCTGGAGTGCACCGGGGTGTTCTCCGATCGGGCCACCGCCGAGGGCCACCTGGCCAGCGGTGCCCGCCGGGTGCTGTTTTCCCAGCCGGCCCAGCCCGATGTGGACGCCACCGTGGTCTACGGTATCAACCAGCACCGCCTGGCGGCCGCGCAGACGGTGGTGTCGGCGGCCTCCTGCACCACCAACGGCATCGTGCCGGTGATCGCGGCGCTGCAGGATGCGGTGGGTATCGACAGTGGCACCATCACGACCATCCACTCGGCGATGAACGACCAGCCGGTGCTGGACGCCTACCACCACACCGACCTGCGCAAGACCCGCGCCGCCTCGGCCTCCATCATTCCGGTGGACACTGCGCTGGCGCTGGGGGTGGAGCGCATCCTGCCGGCCCTGGCGGGCCGCTTTACCGCCCAGGCGCTGCGGGTGCCGACGCTGAACGTGTCGGCGATGGATCTGACCGTGCAGGTGGCGCGGGATGTCGATGTCGCCACGATCAACGATATACTGCGCCGCGCCGCGCAGCAGCGCTTCGATGGCGTGCTGGGCTACACTACGGAGCCGCTGGCCTCCTGCGATTTCAACCACGATCCCCGGTCCAGTATCGTCGATGGCAACCAGACGCGGGTCAGTGGCCGGCGCCTGGTGAAAGTGCTGACCTGGTTTGACAACGAGTGGGGCTACGCCAATCGCATGCTGGATGTGGCGGCGTGCTGGGGTGAGATGCAATGACCGTGGCGACTGACGGTGCAGGCGGTGCCGGGCAAGGTCCGGGATTCCCGTGCCGGAAAGTGACAACAAGGAGAACGACATGAGTCTGCAAGTGACGCAAATGAGCGAACTGGAGCTGGCCGGCAAGCGGGTGCTGATCCGCGAGGATCTGAACGTGCCGCTCAAGGACGGCAAGGTCAGCTCGGACGCGCGCATTCGCGCCGCCCTGCCCACCATCCGCCAGGCCCTGGACGCCGGCGCCCGCGTGTTGCTGATGTCCCATCTGGGCCGGCCCACCGAGGGCGAGTTCGACGACACCTTTTCGCTGGCGCCGGTGGCGGCCCACCTGTCCGGCCTGCTGGGGCAGCCGGTACGCCTGGTCGGCGAGTGGCGCGAGGGCGTGGAACTGGCCGAGGGCGAAGTGGCTCTGTTGGAAAACGTGCGCTTCAACCCCGGCGAGAAAAAGGACGATGACGACTTGGCCCGGGCCTACGCCGCCCTTTGCGATGTGTTTGTGATGGATGCCTTCGGCACTGCCCACCGGGCCCAGGCCTCCACCCACGGAGTGGCGAAATTCGCCCCGGTGGCCTGTGCCGGTCCGCTGCTGGCGGGCGAGCTGAATGCCCTGGAGCGGGCCCTGAGCAGCCCGGCCCGGCCCATGGTGGCCATTGTCGGCGGCTCCAAGGTATCCACCAAGCTCACCGTGCTGGAAACCCTGGCCGACAAGGTCGACCAGCTGGTGGTGGGTGGTGGTATCGCCAACACCTTCCTGGCGGCGGCCGGCAAGCCGGTGGGCAAGTCGCTGTGCGAGCACGACCTGGTTCCGGCGGCCCGGGCGCTGATGGCGAAAACCAGGATCCCGCTGCCAGCCGATGTGGTCACTGGCAAGGTCTTTGCCGAAGACGCCGCTGCCGAGCTCAAAGCCGCCGACGCGGTGGCCACTGACGACATGATTTTCGATATCGGCCCGAAGGCCTGCACCGCCATTGCCGACATCCTCAAGGCTGCCGGCACCATCTTGTGGAACGGCCCGGTGGGAGTCTTCGAGTTCGACCAGTTCGCCGCCGGTACGCAGGCGCTGTCCCGTGCGATCGCCGACAGTGCGGCCTTCTCTCTGGCTGGCGGTGGCGATACCCTGGCGGCGATTGACAAATTCGGCATCACCGATAGGGTTTCCTATATTTCCACCGGCGGTGGCGCCTTTCTGGAGTATGTGGAAGGCAAGACCCTGCCGGCCGTTGCCGTGCTGGAACAGCGCGCTCGCCAGGGCTGAGGGCGCGCGACCTGAACCGGCCACCACACCACCTCAGGGCCCGCGCCGGGCCCCACAGACAGCACAGACAGAGGAAATACACATGGCACTGATCAGCATGCGGCAACTGCTGGACCACGCCGCGGAGTACGGCTACGGGGTTCCGGCTTTCAATGTCAACAACCTGGAGCAGACCCGGGCCATCATGGAGGCCGCCGACCAGACCAACTCGCCGGTGATCATGCAGGCCAGCGCCGGTGCCCGCAAATACGCCGGCGCACCCTTCCTGCGTCACCTCATCCTGGCAGCCATCGAGGAGTTTCCCCACATTCCGGTGGTCATGCACCAGGACCACGGGGTGTCGCCGGCGGTGTGCCAGCGCTCCATCCAGCTGGGTTTTTCCTCGGTGATGATGGACGGCTCCCTCGGCGAGGACGGCAAGACGCCAATGGACTACGACTACAACGTCGAGGTGACCCAGCGGGTAGTGCAGATGGCCCATGCCTGCGGGGTATCGGTGGAGGGTGAGCTGGGTTGCCTGGGCTCGCTGGAAACCGGCCAGGCCGGCGAGGAAGACGGTATCGGTGCCGAGGGCACCCTCAGCCACGACCAGTTGCTGACCGACCCGGAGGAGGCCGCCGGGTTCGTTCGCGCCACCGAGGTCGACGCCCTGGCCATCGCCTGCGGCACCAGCCACGGCGCCTACAAGTTCACCCGTCCGCCCACCGGTGACATTCTGGCCATCGATCGCATCAAGGAGATTCATGCCCGCATCCCCAATACCCACCTGGTCATGCACGGCTCCTCCTCGGTGCCCCAGGAGTGGCTGGCGATTATCAACGAATTTGGCGGCGAAATTCCCGAAACCTACGGCGTACCGGTGGAGCAGATTCAGGAGGGCATCCGCCACGGTGTGCGCAAGGTGAATATCGACACTGACCTGCGGCTGGCCTCCACCGGAGCGGTGCGTCGCTTCATGGCCCAGCATCCCTCGGAATTCGATCCGCGCAAATTCCTCGCACCCACGATCAAGGCGATGAAGGATGTCTGTGTCGCGCGCTATGAAGCCTTTGGCACCGCCGGCCAGGCCGACAGGATCCGGGTCAGGTCGCTGGAGTCCATGTACCAGGACTACAGCCGCGGTGCACTCAAGCCCGGGGTGAAGTGAGCGAATCGCCCGCAGCGCCACAACGCAGCCCCCTGCAGGATCTGGGGGCGGCGCTGCCCGCCTTTGGCAGCGCGGAGCCGGTGCCGCCGGAGCTGGGCAGCTACCTCGATTTCTACCGTCTGGCGCTGCTGGTCGAGCGGGTCGGATCCGGCTACCACTGCGGCCGGCTGGATTCGGGTGACTTTCGCCTGGTGGTCCAGCGCTGGCTGCAGCCGGGCGCCCGCCACAACCTGTTGCTGCTGCACGGCTATTTCGATCATGTGGGGCTGTTCGGTCGGCTGGTGGACTACGGTCTGTCCCGGGGCTGCAACGTGCTGGCCTTCGACCTGCCCGGCCACGGCTTGTCCAGCGGTGAACCGGCCTCCATCAATACTTTCGATCACTATGGCGACAGCATTGCCGCGGTGCTGGCCCAGGCTGGCTTGCCGCCTCTGCCGCTGTGGGTGATGGCCCAGAGCACCGGCGCCGCGGCGCTGATCAACTTCGTCCGCCGCAATCCCTGGCCTGGGGTCGGCACGGTGTTGCTGGCGCCGCTGTTGCGGCCGGTGCACTGGTCGCGGGTGCGGGTCAGCCACACATTGCTGCACCGCTTCATCGACAGTGTGCCACGGCGTTTCGGGGAGAATTCCTCCGACACCGATTTCCTCGCCTTTGTGCAGGAAGATCCCCTCCAGCCCCGGCGCATTCCGGTGGACTGGGTGGGCGCCCTGAGTAACTGGCTGGCGGAGCTGCCACTGGAAGACCTTGGCACTGGCCCGGCGCTGATTGTGCAGGGTGACAAGGACGGCACCGTCGACTGGCGTTACAACCTGCCCCACATCGGCAAGCTGGTTCCCAATTCCTCCAGCCAGATGGTCCGCGGAGCCGGCCACCATCTGGCCAACGAAGCCGAAGGCTACCGCCAGCTCTACCAGCGGGCGGTGGACCGCTACCTCGGCCTCGACTTGTGCCCGCCGGCGTATCCCCTCAGCTGGGGGTGATGCCGGTGAGATATGCAGGTTGAAGGCAATGCAGTTTGGGTGAGGCGCATTCTATCCGGCCCCTGCCTCTGATACCGCGGGTCGGGACACGCCGTTAGCCCGTCCATGGGGGCTCGCATGCCGCGTCCATGCGGCATACGGTCCCGCCCCGCGGTATCAGAGGCAGGGGCCTCGCACGGCAGTGGCGTCTGAAAAATGTGCCATGAGGTAAAGCTCGCATCACCGCTCAGGCCGGAATATGCAGAAACTCGCGTACCCCGTCGAAGAACATCTGCACCGCGATAATCACCAGGATCATGCCCATCAGGCGCTCCATCGCCACCAGTCCCCGGTTGCCCAGCGCCCGCAGCAGCAGCGGCGCCGCCATCAGGATGATCGCCGACACCGCCCAGGCCCCGAACAGGGCGATGCTCCAGTCGAGCATGCGCTCCGGGTCGGTGTTGACCATCAGCATGGCGACGGCGAGGGAAGAGGGGCCAGCAACCAGCGGTATTGCCAGCGGCACCACGAAGGGCTCGCCGTCGAGGGCGTCACCCATCATGCCGTAGGGTGAAGGGAAGATCATGCGCAGGGCAATCAGGAACAGGATGATGGCGCCGGCGATGAGAATGGATTGCTGTTCCAGGCCCATCACCTCCAGCAGCATGGGACCGACAAAGAGGAAGATGAACAGCACCAGCAGGGCGATCAGCAGCTCGCGAAAAATCACCCACTGACGGCGCCGGGTATCCACGTCCTTGAGCACCGACAGGAACACCGGCACATTGCCTACCGGGTCCATTACCAGCAGCAGAGTGACAAAGGCTGAAACGGTATCCATGGTGACTCCGGTGTTGCTTGTGAGGGTTGTCGCACAAACGGGTGCCGGGACAGCGGATGGTGGCGAGCGGCGCAGTATATAGGAAGCCGGGCAGCAACTCCCGGCTTGCTCGCGGCCAAAGGCCGAGTGTCGCAACCCCGGTAAAACATGGTGCGAAGCGGTGTGCGGGCGAGGGCCGGACACCCCTAATGAGACATACCGCACAGGATTATTATTAAAAAATAACGACACGGAAAAATCACGCTTTTTATTGTGTTTGTGGTTGCAACCGCTACACGAAATTCCTGTATGCTGAAAGCCAGCCTTCAGTGGTTTTATGTCTTTCTTTGAAAGGCAGGGAGGACTGAACGATGAGTCTGTTCAGTCACTACCAGGACCGTTACGAAGCGACGCGGGAGGAGGAGTTCACACTTCAGGAATATCTGGAGTTGTGCCGGTCCGACCCCAGTGTCTACGCCACCGCCGCCGAGCGGATGTTGCTCGCGATCGGGGAACCGGAACTGGTGGATACCTCCAGGGATCCCCGGTTGAGCCGCATCTTCGCCAACAAGGTCATCAAGCGCTACGCTGCCTTCAGCGAATTCTACGGCATGGAGGAGGCGGTGCAGAAAATCGTTTCCTACTTCCGTCACGCCGCCCAGGGCCTGGAAGAGCGCAAGCAGATTCTCTATCTGCTGGGTCCGGTGGGAGGTGGCAAGTCCTCTCTCGCCGAACGCCTCAAGCAGTTGATGGAAAAACAGCCGATCTACTGCATCAAGGATTCCCCGGTGTTCGAGTCGCCCCTGGGTCTGTTCCGGGCGCAGGAGGACGGCGCGATCCTGGAGGAGGAGTATGGCATTCCCCAGCGCTATCTCAAGGCGGTGATGTCGCCCTGGGCGGTCAAGCGCCTGCACGAGTTTCGCGGTGATATCTCCCGCTTCCGGGTGGTGAAGATATTTCCCTCGGTACTCGATCAGGTGGGCATTTCCAAGACCGAGCCCGGCGATGAGAACAACCAGGATATCTCCTCGCTGGTTGGCAAGGTGGATATCCGCAAACTGGAACACTTTGCCCAGAACGACCCGGACGCCTATTCCTTTTCCGGTGGCATGTGTCGTGCCAACCAGGGCCTGATGGAATTCGTGGAGATGTTCAAGGCGCCGATCAAGGTATTGCACCCTCTGCTCACGGCGACCCAGGAGGGTAACTACAACGGTACCGAGAGTATCGGCGGCATCCCCTTCGAGGGCATCGTGCTGGCCCACTCCAACGAGTCCGAGTGGCAGTCCTTCAAGAACAACAAGAACAACGAAGCCTTTATCGACCGTGTCTCCATCGTCAAGGTGCCCTACTGCCTGCGGGTGACGGAGGAGCATCACATCTATGAAAAGCTGTTGCACAACAGCTCCCTGCGCGAGGCGCCCTGCGCGCCGGATACCTTGGGTATCCTGGCCCAGTTCAGTGTGCTGTCGCGGCTCAAGGAGCCAGAGAACTCCAGCATCTACTCCAAGATGCGCATCTACGACGGGGAATCCCTCAAGGACCGCGACCCCAAGGCCAGGTCGATCCAGGAGTACCGCGACAACGCGGGGGTGAACGAGGGCATGAGCGGGCTGTCCACCCGCTTTGCCTTCAAGGTGCTGTCGCAGGTGTTCAACTTCGATCCGGTGGAGGTGGCTGCCAACCCGGTGCACCTGCTCTATGTGCTGGAAACCGCCATCGAGCAGGAGCAGTTCCCGGTGGAAGTGCACGAGTGCTACCTGAATTTCATCAAGGAGTGGCTGACCCCGAATTACGTGGAATTCATCGGCAAGGAGATCCAGACCGCCTATCTGGAGAGCTATGCCGAGTACGGCCAGAATCTCTTCGATCGCTACGTCACCTACGCCGATTTCTGGGTCCAGGATCAGGAATACCGCGACCCGGAGACCGGCGAAATGTTCAGCCGCTCGGCGCTCAACGACGAGCTGGAAAAAATCGAGAAACCCGCGGGTATTTCCAATCCCAAGGATTTCCGCAGCGAAATCGTCAACTTTGTACTGCGGGCGCGGGCCAACAACACCGGCCAGAACCCCCGGTGGACCAGCTACGAAAAGCTGCGCTCGGTGATCGAGAAGAAAATGTTCGCCAGTACCGAGGACCTGTTGCCGGTCATCTCGTTCAACGCCAAGGCCTCGGCGGAAGACCGCAAGAAGCACTTGGACTTTGTGGCGCGGATGGTGGAGCGTGGTTACACCGAGAAACAGGTGCGTCTGCTGTCCGAATGGTACCTGCGGGTGCGCAAGTCTCAGTAGCGTTGCGGTGGTGTGTCAGTCGCTGGTGAGCGCGGGGCAGCGGGTTGCGCAATCGCGGTGGGTGGCGTGCTGTGACGATCGGAGGACACAGTGGGATTTCTGATCGACCGAAGGGACAACCCGAAACAGAAAAGCGCGGTCAACCGGCAGCGCTTCCTGCGTCGCTATCGCGCGCAGATCCAGGAGGCGGTGAGCGAGAATGTGCGTGGCCGCCAGATCACCGATAGCGAGGGCGGGGAAAAAATTGCCATCCCCGGCAAGGACATCGGCGAGCCGGTGTTTCGCCACGGCCCCGGGGGGCGCAACACGCATGTGGTGCCCGGCAATGACCAGTTCATCCGCGGTGACCGCATTCCCCGGCCCAAGGGCGGTGGTGGTGGCCAGCAGGGCAGTCCGGATGGCGAGGGTATGGATGACTTCGTGTTCCAGATCAACCGCGACGAGTTTCTCGACGTGCTGTTCGACGACATGGAACTGCCCAACCTCACCAAGCGCCTGCTCTGCGGGCAGGAGGAGTTCAGGCGCCTGCGCGGCGGCTTTGCCTCCGCCGGTCCGCCCGCCAATCTCAGCGTGGTGCGCTCCATGCGCAGCGCCACCGCCCGGCGCATCGCCCTCGGCGCGGGCCGGCGCATGGAGCTGCGCGAGCTGGAGCGGGAACTGGCGGAGCTTTCGCTGGACGATATCCAGCGGCGGCGGGACATCGAGGCGCGTATCGAGGAACTGCGCGAAGCGCTGTCGCGGATTCCCTTCCTCGACGATGTCGATATCCGCTACCACCGCCACTACCAGGAGCCCATCCCCCACTCCAAGGCGGTGATGTTCTGCCTGATGGATGTTTCCGGCTCCATGGACCAGAGCATCAAGAACCTGGCCAAGCGCTTCTACATCCTGTTGTATCTGTTCCTGTCGCGCAATTACGACCGCACCGAGCTGGTGTTCATCCGTCACCACACAGTGGCGAAGGAAGTGGACGAGGAGGAATTTTTCAACTCCCGGGAGACCGGTGGAACCGTGGTGTCCAGCGCCCTGGAACTGATGAAGGCCATCATCGAGGCGCGCTATCCCTCCAGCGAGTGGAACATCTACGGGGCCCAGGCTTCCGATGGCGACAACTGGCCAGACGACGCCCAGCGCTGCCTGAAACTGATCGGCGAGGTACTGCCGCTGTGCCAGTACTACGCCTATGTGGAAATTACCGACGCCGGCGACAAGCCCCTGTGGAACACCTATGCCACCGTCGCCGGGCAGTGGCAGGAGGTGTTCGCCATGCGGCACATCACCGGCCCCGGGGATATCTACCCGGTATTTCACGAGCTGTTCAGGAAGCAGAGCGCATGAGCCGCAAGCCCCTGTCCACGGAGTCCGACTGGACGTTCGAGCTGTTGCAGACCTACGAGCGGGAGATCGCGCGTATCGCCGGGGATTTTGGCCTCGACACCTACCCCAACCAGATCGAGATCATCAGTTCGGAGCAGATGATGGATGCCTACGCCTCCTCGGCGATGCCCATCAATTATCACCACTGGAGCTTCGGCAAGCACTTTCTCGCGGTGCAGAACAACTACCAGCGCGGGCGCATGGGCCTGGCCTACGAGATCGTGTTCAATTCCAACCCTTGTATCGCCTACCTGATGGAGGAAAACTCACTCACCATGCAGGCGCTGGTCATCGCCCACGCCAGCTATGGCCACAACGCTTTCTTCAAGGGCAACTACCTGTTTCGCACCTGGACCGACGCCGGGTCGATCATCGACTACATGGTGTTCGCCCGCACCTTCATTGCCGAGTGCGAGCAGCGCCACGGGGTGGACGAGGTGGAGGAGATTCTCGACGCCTGCCACGCGCTGATGCAGCACGGCGTGGATCGCTACAAACGCCCCTACCCCCTGTCGATGGAAGAAGAGCGGCAGCAACAGGAGGAACGGGAAGCGGCGCTGCAGCAGCAGGTCAACGAGCTGTGGAAAACCATTCCGGTGGCGATGGACGGGCATTCCCAGCAGCTGGCCCGGCGCTTTCCCGAAGAACCGCAGGAGAACATCCTGTATTTCCTGGAGAAGAATGCGCCGCTGCTGGAGTCCTGGCAGCGGGAGATCATCCGTATCGTGCGCAAGGTGTCCCAGTACCTCTACCCCCAGCGCCAGACCAAGGTGATGAACGAGGGCTGGGCCTGTTTCTGGCATTTCCACATCCTGTACGAGATGTACCGCCAGCGCCTGGTGACCGACGGTTTCATGCTGGAGTTCCTGCAGTATCACACGGCGGTGATCCACCAGCCGCCCTACAACTCGCCCCACTACGGCGGTATCAATCCCTACACCCTGGGGTTCGCCATGATGCAGGATCTGCGGCGGATCAGTGAAAACCCCACCGCCGAGGACAGCCACTGGTTTCCGGACATCGCCGGCACGCCCTGGCAGAAGACCCTGGATTTCGCCATGCGGAATTTCAAGGATGAGAGCTTCATCCTGCAGTTTCTCTCTCCCCACCTGATCCGCGAGCTGAAACTGTTCGCGGTGGAAGACGATGCCGAGCGCGACTATCTGGAAGTGACCGCGATCCACGATGAAGCCGGCTACCAGAGAGTGCGCGAGTCCCTGTCCGCCAACTACGATCTCGGCAACCTCGATCCCTATATCCAGGTCTACGATGTCAATGTGCGCGGCAACCGCACCCTTACCCTGCACCACGACATGCACGCCGGGCGCCCGCTGGACCGGCCGAGCGCGGAAGCGGTGGTCAGGCATCTGCAGCGCCTGTGGGGCTTCGATGTGGTGCTGGAGTCGGTGCGCGACGGGGAGGTGGAGTCGCGTATCGTGCACAGTGAACTTTTGATGACCTGAGATGCCTGCGCCTGGCCAGGCCCGCTTTTGGGGCCTCAATCGCGCTTCGGCTAAACTTATAGAGCCGGATGAACACTATTTTCGCGTCAATATTTCATATAATTTTTCAATTGGCGTAGAATATTGCCAAGCTGCGTCAGTTTTTCCGAATATATAACACCTGTCGGGTAGTTCATGAATGCAAAGGCCGGGTACAGCTGGCTGATAGAGCAATACCAGCTTCCTGTGATCGACCATTGGCAACGCTGTTATATCGACAGTGCCATCAGCGGTCGACGGGTACAGGAGATGGGTGGGCATCGGGCGCAGTTCTTTGCCCCACGTTATCAGCCGGCGGACTCAGTGGCTTCCCACCTGCAATTTGCCCTGCGCTACGAGGGCTTGAACCTGCAGGCCCTGAGCCTGCTTTTTGAAGAGATTCAGCCAGCAGAGTTCTGCGACTGGATTGCAGGGAATCCCACTTCCGCCTACGCCCGCCGGGGATGTTTCCTGTACGAATGGCTGACCGGACTTACCCTGCCGATCGACGACCCGGTGCCCGGAAAAATGCGCTATGTGGATGCCGTCGATACCAGACAACAGTTCGCACCCGGGATTGGTGAGAAATCACCCCGGTTCCGGGTAATGAACAACCTGCCCGGAACTCCGGCCTTCTGTCCCATGGTGCGCAAGAGCGAGGTGCTCGTGCGGATGGTGAACAAAGACCTGCGCCAGCGTACCCGGGAAACCCTGGGGCGCTACGACCAGGATCTGTTGCACCGGGCTGCGGCCTTCCTTTACCTCAAGGAAACCCAGTCGTCATTCGAGGTGGAACGGGAAAAACCTTCACACAGCCGGGCACAGCGCTTTGCGGACCTGCTGCGTCAGGCCGATACCAGGCAAGATCTGACGGAAGAACGGCTGGTGGAACTGCAGAACGCCATCGTTGATCCACGCTTTCACGAATTCACCTGGCGGCACCAGCAGAACTGGGTGGGTGATGATCTGGGTTATCGCAAGCGTATTGAGTTCGTGCCCGCGCGCCCGGAAGCTCTGCAGGCATTGATGCAGGGCCTGCTGGACACCGCTGCCAGGGCCAGGTGCGGAGGCAGTGAATCCGGGCGGGATAAGGAGTCAGCAACACAGCCCTTCGACCCGGTGATCTACGCCGCCATCATTGCCTTTGGCTTTGTCTTCATCCACCCCTTCATGGACGGCAATGGCCGTATCCACCGCTACCTGATCCACGAAGTGCTCACCCAGGCCGGCTTTACCCCCAAGGGTATCGTGTTGCCCGTATCGGCGGTGATTCTGGCCAACATGCCAAAGTACGTTGGCATACTGCAATCCTTCTCCCGTCCTCTGCGGGAGCGTACACAGTACTCACCCGACACACCGGGCTTGCCCGCTACTGGCAACGATGCCGTGTACTTCCGGTACTTCGACGCAACACCTCAGGCGGAATTTCTCTACCGCGCACAGGAGCGCACTGTTGAGCAAGACCTGCAACAGGAAATTGATTTTCTACTGGGTTTTGACCGCGCCCGCCAGCAACTGAACCAGTTGCTGGACTGGCCGGGGCATGATCTGGATTTATTTATTCGCACCGTGCACCAGAACGGTGGCCAGCTATCCGCTACCAAACGCAAGAGTCACTTCGACTGGATGCGGGAAGAGGAAATACGCAGCGCACAAGCCATGGTTGTTGCCGCATTCGAGGGCCTGGCAACAGGTTGATGGAAGGGGCGTGTGCTGGGGCTTCTATCGTGATCTTGCGCTAAACTAGTACAGAAACCTGTTAATTACGAAACATAATGGCGAGCCATCTTGACATCCGCGTCCTGACGAGTGAACGTCCACTCGATGCCACGCTGTTCGGCATT
>JBKDZQ010000043.1:0-7026 GCA_047971325.1 Parahaliea sp. | reverse complement strand
TGCCAACCGGACGGTGATAACCGTGCTCGACCAGGCCACAGACGAGACCATACGCCAGATTCCGAGTGAGGAAGCACTATCGCTCGCGAGATTCCTGGCGGAGCAGGTCGAGACCCGGGGCGAGGAGGTCGACTCCGAGGCCGTGCGCGGCCTGCTGCTGGACAGCCAGGGGTGAAGCCCGGCGCCAGAAAACCGTCGCGGTGGGCTGGCACCGTATTTGCTATACCCATGTTCGGGTTTTCGTGGACAAAACAACACAAGGGAATGGGGAGCACTCACTGACATGTTATCTGCTTCTGGAATAGGCTCTGGCCTTGATATCGACGGTCTGGTGTCACAACTGGTGGCCGCCGAGAAGGCGCCGCAGGAAAACCGGCTGCTGCGCGAGGAAAAGGCAATTACCGCTGAACTGTCGGGCTTCGGTGCGCTCAAGGGCGCGCTCAGCAGCCTGCAGGGCAAGCTGGACGCGCTGACCAGGGCCGATACCTTCAGCCCTTACCGGGTGACCAGCGCCGACAGCGCCGTGGTGTCCGCCTCGGCGGCCAGCGGCGCCGCCGCTGGCGCCTACCAGATCAGTGTGCAGCAGCTTGCCGCCAGCCAGGCACTGGCCAGCGGGGCGTTTTCGGGAAGTGACGCAGAGGTTGGCGAGGGGACCCTGACTATTCGCTTCGGCACCGCCGGCGTCAGTGGCAGTGGCGCCAGCCAGAGCGTGGACAGCTTTACGGAAAACGCCGAGCGTCAGGCCCTGAGCCTGCAAATCGACAGCAGCAACAATACCCTGGCGGGCATTCGCGACAGCATCAACGCGCTGGATGCCGGGGTGACCGCCTCCATTGTCAACGATCAGGGGGGCGCGCGCCTGCTGCTGGGCAGTGAAGAGAGCGGTGTCGCCAACAGCCTTCAGGTGGAGGTCAGTGATGCCGGTGACGGTAACGACACCGATGCCGAGGGCCTGTCTCGGCTTGCCTTCAATACCGACGATGCCAACCTGGAGCAGAGCGCGGCAGCACAGGATGCCCGCTTTACCCTGAACGGTCTGGAGCTCAGCGCCGCCAGCAACGAGGTAAAAGGCGTGCTCAGTGGTGTCGACCTCAGCCTCAAGGCGGTCAGCGCCGACCCGGTGCAGGTCACCGTGGCCGAGGATCACGCGGCGGTGACCAAGACCGTCAAGGGCTTTGTCGACGCCTACAACCAGTTTGTGTCGGTGGCTCGCAACCTGACCCGTTACGACGCCAACAGCGGGGCCGCCGGTGCGCTGCAGGGGGATTCCCTGGCGCGCTCGGTGATCGGCCAGGTGCGCTCGGCCATCGGCGGCCAGGTGGCCACCTCCGCCGGTATGGATTCGCTGACTCTGCTTGGCATCACCACCAAGGCCGATGGTTCCCTGGAGCTGTCGGAAGACAAACTGAACAAGGTGCTGGAGCAGGACAGTTCGCGGGTGGCGGCGATGTTCTCGGATGCCCGGCAGGGCGTGGCCACCAAACTCGACAATGTGCTGGAGGGTTTTGTCGCCAGCGACGGTTTGCTGGCCAGCCGTACCGAGAGCCTGCAGGGCAGGATGGAGTCCATCAGCGGCAGCCGGGAGACGCTGGCCCGGCGCATGGAGTCGGTGGAATCGCGCTATCGCACCCAGTTCAACGCCCTCGACACCCTGCTGGCCCAGGTCAACAACACCGCCGCTTTTCTCACCCAGCAACTGGCCGCCCTCTCGGGCACAAAGAAATCGTGAATTAACGGAGTTATTCGATGAACGCACACACCGCGCTTAATGCTTACCAGAAGGTTGGTGTCCAGACCAGCGTCGTTGACGCCTCGCCGCACCACTTGATTACCCTGCTGCTCGAAGGCGCCATCGGCCGCATTGCCGGCGCCGTGGGCGCCATGCAGCGTGGCGAAACCGGCCGTCAGGGGGAGCTGGTGGGCAAGGCGATCAGCATCGTCGACAACCTGCGCGCCTGTCTCGACAGGGACCTCGGCGGCGACCTGGCGGCAACCCTGAGCGGCCTTTATGACTATATCCTCGAGCGCCTGATGGCGGCCAACCGCGATTCCAACCCGGCGGCGCTGGCCGAGGCCGGCGATCTTCTGAAAACCATACTCGATGGTTGGTCACAACTGCCGGCCGAGGTACGATAGCCCGTGCTTCTACCTTTCCCTGGCAAGAGCGCTGCGAACATGATCCGAGGTGAGCAAGTGGATGGTCGGCTGGGCGAATGCGGTTTACTGGCGCGGGCGCTGAACACGACTCGCGACATGATCGAACTGGCGCGCAATGATGACTGGGAAAGCGTCGTGGAATGCGAGCGGCAGCGCCGGGCCGATCTCGATGCCTTTTTCGACGCCCCCGGCCGCCTGCAAAAACATGCCGAACTGGTGGCGGAAGCCCTGGCGGTGATCCTGCACCTGAACGAGGAGCTGGCGGGGCTGCTGCAGGTGGCACGGTCGGCGGCGTTGCAGGCTGGCAGCGAGCAGGTGCGCTCGCGCAGGGCACTGGACAGCTATGCGGCATTGCACGCACCCGAAGTGAACTGGAGATAGCGGTGAGCGGGTTGATCTACCGTGACCACTTCGGGGTCCGGTGGCACTATGCACAGGTGCCCACCGAGCGGGATCATCTCGACCGCATCAGTATTTCCAATGAACAGCTTCTGCGCCTGCTTTCTGCCACCGGGGAAGTTTCCACTGGCGGCAAGGAGCTGGAGGACGCCGGTAGTGGCACCAGCCAGGAACTGCAGAAGCTGGATCTCAAGATCAACCTGCTGCTGGACCTGGTCAGCACCCTGATCTATCGCGACGGTTCCATACCCCTCCCCAGCCTCGCCGAAGTTTCCGCCAGCGGGGTGCGCTGGTGTCCCGAAGGCGCCCCCGGCCCCGAACCCGGTACCACCGTGTTCCTGGAAGTGTACATCCAGCGCGGCCTGCCCAAACCTCTGTGCTGGTATGCCCAGGTGGAAACCTGCGGCCTGCTGGGTGAGCGTGAGGCGGTGTCGGCGCGTTTTCTGGGCATGGCCGGCCCCGCTGCACAGGCACTGGAAAAGTGGCTGTTCCGCCAGCATCGCCGCCAGGTGGCCTCGGCCAGAAGTCGCAGCGCGAGTTGAATTCCCGTCATTATTCCATTCGGGAATTTGTATTATTCCTGTACCGTTTTTCTGTCATTCCATTTAAGAATTTTGGTTATTCTTTTGGAATCGACATTATTCGATTTAAGAATTTGTATTATTCCTTTGGGATTTTTAAGAATAAAGAAACCGTTTTTAAAGACTAGAAACCGCGTTTTTTTTTGGCACTTTCAGACTCGCGGTTCGATGTGACCATGGTCACATAAAACACAATAAAAAAAGGGAAAAAGTGTACGGGTTATTGACGCTTTCCCCGGCGTGATCGCGGTGAAAAAAATAGAGTCAAAAAAAGTGGAAAAACTCTCGAAATAGCTGATCTATTCTTGACGCTTTCGACGCTGGTGGCGATCCTCAGCACCATGGAATTAAAAGTGGTAAGGGTATTCAGTGGTGTCCCAATTACAACGATCAGACATGCAGGTGGAAGAAGCCCGGGAGCTTGCGCTGCCCGGTACCATGCTCCCGGACTTTGTGGGTGACAGCAATGCCGCGCGTGCGGTGCGACAGCTGACACGTCGGGTGGCGCCCAATGATACCTCGGTGCTGATTCTTGGCGAGTCGGGTACCGGCAAGGAAATCATCGCCCGCCAGTTGCACGCGCAGTCATCGCGTGCCGGTGGTCCCTTTGTGCCGGTCAACTGTGGCGCCATCCCCGCGGACTTGCTGGAGTCGGAGCTCTTCGGTCACGAAAAGGGCGCCTTTACTGGAGCACTGAGCGCCCGCCGCGGGCGTTTTGAACGGGCGGCTGGTGGCACCTTGTTCCTCGACGAAATTGGCGACATGCCCCTGCCGATGCAGGTCAAGCTGCTGCGTGTGCTGCAGGAGCGCTGCTATGAGCGGGTGGGCAGCGCCATTTCCCGCAATTGCGATGTGCGCATTGTGGCCGCCACCCACCAGGACCTGGAGGCGCGGGTGGAACGCGGGGAGTTCCGCGCCGATCTCTACTACCGCCTCAATGTGTTTCCCATCGATATCCCTTCCCTGCGCGAACGCTGCGAGGACGTGCCGCTGCTGCTGCGGCACTTCAGCAGCAAGCTGCCGGAAAGCGGTCTCAGGGAAGTGTATTTCGATCGCGAAGCCATCAGTGCCCTGCGGGCCTACGACTGGCCCGGGAATGTGCGCGAGCTGGCCAACTTCGTCGAGCGCATGGCGATTTTGCACGGCGGGGTCGGGGTGGGTGTTTCCCAGTTGCCGCCGCGTTTCGTGGGTGGGGATTGTGAGGTGGATGCCGAGGCGGTGCTGTTTGGCGAAGCGCCCAGGGAGTATGCGCAGGATGATAGCGTCGAGGATGGGACGTTGGCACCGGCGGCGAGCTCCATGGGGGATATCTCCGCCGAGGTCGATTTTGGCAATGACCTCAAGGCCTATCTCGGCGAGGTAGAGCGCAAGATGCTACTGCAGGCCCTGGAGGATGCCAACTGGGTGGTGGCCCGCGCCGCCAAGCGCCTGAACCTGCGTCGCACCACCATGGTGGAAAAGATGCGCAAATTCGCCATCCAGCGAGAATTGCAGGTGTCAGAATCCTGACACCTTCCTCTCGGATTTTATTAAGTCCTTGATTTAATATATAAAAAATACCTGGCACGCATAATGCATTAAGCCCTTCACCGATGAATTTCGACCAGGGTGACCGTTGCCATGCAAAGCCTGCCACTACGACAGGAGCAATACGTAGACGATGCCTTCCGTTCGCTGGAGCGTGTATCGCGCGAACTCGATGCATCCTATCGCAATCTCCAGTCCAAGATAGAACGGCTCAACCAGGAACTGGCGGCCAGTCGCTCGGCACGACTGAATGAACTGGCGGAAAAGGAACACCTGTTCCAGCGCCTGTCCAGCCTGATGGCCCTGCTGCCCGGCGGTGTACTGCTGCTGGATGCCCAGGGGCTGGTGCGCGACGCCAATCCCCAGGCTCTCACCCTCTATGGCGAACCGCTGGTGGGGGAGCCCTGGGAGCAGGTTTGCGCGCGAGCCCTGAAGCAGGCGGACGGCCACGGCGAGCGTCGGGTTTCCGTCGCCAGCCGGGTGCTGGATGACTCCGGCGAGGCCGTGGTACTGGTGACCGATACCACCGAGCTGCACCAGTTGCAGGCCCAGGTGGGTCGCGAACGCCGGCTGCGGGATCTGGGTGAGATGGCCGCCCGCATGACCCACGAGATCCGCACACCGCTGGCCTCGCTCACGCTCTATCTGAGCCAGTTGCGCAGTCGCGCGCTGGCGAATGCGCGGCGGGAGCAGATTTGCGACACCCTCAGCTTTCGCCTGGGCGAGATCGAATCGCTGATCCAGAGTGTGCTCGGCTTTGTCCGCGGCGACGCGGTGCCATTCAGCCGCGTGGTAGTGCGGGAAGCGCTGCAGTCCTTTGAAGAACTGATGCAGCCGGGCCTGGTTGCCACCGGCTCCCGCCTGGAGTTGCCGGTGGTCGATCACACGCTGGTGGTCAGCGGTGTGCGCGAGGACCTGGTGGCGGCGCTGTGCAATCTGGCCACCAACGCCATCGACGCCGGTGCCGGCCGTCCGGTCACGATTTCCGTCTGGGCCGGTGCCATCAGCCGCGAGCGCATGCAGCTGCGGGTGGCGGACAACGGGCCAGGCATCGACCCGGCCATTGTCGACCGGCTGTTCGATCCCTTTTTCACCACCCGCGCCACCGGGGTCGGTCTCGGCCTGGCGGTGGTGGACAAGACGGTGGCCGCCATGGGCGGCGAGGTGCGGGTCAACCGCGAGCACAGCAAAGGCAGTGAATTTATTGTGGAATTGCCTCTGCAGGCAGTAACGGAGGACGCATGGGAGCGAAATTGAACGTATTGATTGTCGAAGATGACAGCACACTGCGCGATGCGCTCTGCGACACGGTGCGCTTCGCGGGCGACGAGGCCGTTGCGGCGGCTCACGGTGAAGAGGCCCTGGAACAACTGCGTTCACACCCGGTGGACCTGGTGATCAGCGATGTGCAGATGGACCGCATGAGTGGCGAGGAACTGCTGCAGACCCTGCGCGGGGCCTACCCGGAGTTGCCGGTGGTCATGATTACCGCCCACGGCAGCGTCAGGAATGCGGTGGAGGCCATGCAG
This sequence comes from Parahaliea sp., assembly GCA_047971325.1. Classification (GTDB taxonomy): domain Bacteria; phylum Pseudomonadota; class Gammaproteobacteria; order Pseudomonadales; family Halieaceae; genus Parahaliea. The sequence continues at coordinate 833 of JBKDZQ010000043.1, read as the reverse complement.
CGGGGGGCCAGTGATTATCTGCTCAAGCCCTTCGAGGCGCCGGTGCTGCTGGACCTGCTGGATCGCTTCCGCCCGCGGGCCCAGGCGGCGGACGGCATGGTCGCCGAGGATGTCGCCATGCGGCGTATCTGCCAGCTACTGGAAAAGGTCGCCCACAGCGATGCCACGGTCCTGCTCAGCGGTGAGTCCGGGGTCGGCAAGGAAGTGTTGGCGCGCCATCTGCACCGCAGTTCCAACCGCAACGGCGAGCCCTTTGTGGCGGTCAATTGCGCGGCGATTCCGGAAAACATGCTGGAGGCCACGCTGTTTGGCTATGAAAAAGGCGCCTACACCGGCGCCCACCAGGCTCGCCCCGGCAAGTTCGAGCAGGCCAATGGCGGCACCCTGTTGCTGGACGAGGTGTCGGAGATGGATCTGGCCCTGCAGGCCAAGCTGCTGCGGGTGCTGCAGGAAAAGGAAGTGGAGCGGCTGGGGGGTAACCGCTTGATCCCGCTGGATGTGCGGGTGGTGGCGACCACCAACCGCGACCTGCGCGACGAGGTGGCACAGGGGCGTTTCCGCGAGGACCTGTTCTACCGGCTGAATGTGATTCCCGTCTATGTGCCACCACTGCGCGCGCGCAGCGGCGATATCGAGGCGCTGGCACTGTCCTTCCTGTCCCGCTACGCCTCTGGCAAGCCGATGTCTTTTTCGTCAGAGGCCCTGGCCTTCCTGCGGACGCAGCCCTGGCGCGGCAATGTGCGCGAACTGGAAAACTGCGTACAGCGTGCCGCGCTGCTGGCCGATGGCGGGGTGATCGACATGTCGGTGCTGAAAATCGCCGAGATGCTCGG
>JBKDZQ010000042.1:0-3725 GCA_047971325.1 Parahaliea sp. | reverse complement strand
GGTGCAAACCCTTTGCTCGGTACGCCTCAATCAACTCCCGATCCTTGTCCTCAAGATGCAGTTCTGTCTGTCGCATGCCCAACTCCTCCTCGGTGGACGGATATGCGACCGTATAATACATGGTTCGTTATTTATACGTTTAACTACTAGGGCGGCAAGGCAGAGGGTCTTTTCGCGGCCGTTCAGGCGCTTGTCGATAAGCAGGCCGAGGCGGATGGCGATTGATCTATGACGAAGGAAAAAAACCCTTACCGTATCGCATGGCGTCCGATGGCCGAGGCCGATCTAGACAAGATCATCGACTACATCGCCCAGGACAACCCAACCAGGGCGGAGACGTTCGGCAAGGAGCTGTGCGAAAAGACCCGGTCCCTTGCGCAGCACCCGGAGCTTGGCCGCACCGGGCGACCCGGCCTGCCAAGCTACGTGCGAGAGCTGGTCGCCCATCCGAATTACATCGTGTTCTATCGCGTGTGGGACGAAACCTGCACTGTGGAAATTTTGCGAGTGAAGCACTCAACCCAGCGAACGCCGCATCGTTAAAGCTCAGCAGGGCCTTCAGGACGCTGATGGACGAACTCTCGACGATGGTACGAAACACCTGTCGGACGCCCCATACCGGACCCGACGGGCCTACCTTTGACGTAGTGACGACAGCGAATCGAAAACAGCGGCGATCACTGGAATTGATACAGGGAATCCAGGTGTAGACAGAACACCGAAGTGCCTTTTTTCGCCAACTAGCTGAAACACAAGGATAATTTGATTCGTGTCTGCAGGAACTTCAGTTTAATTCACTCAACGAGAGCCTTGAAAACCTGGGCAAAGGCAATTGATCCGGCGCCGCGGTCTCTCAGTGATGCGAGTGCGCCGGCCGCGGTGACTGGCCGGCGCCGGCGGACCACAGATGACCGCTGTGACTGGCGGTGATGTACAGGCTCCAGAGGCCGGCGGCTATCAGCAGTACAGCGATGGCGCGACGCAGGTTTTTGGCCCGCAACCAGGCCTGCAGCCTGCTGGCGCCGACACTGGCCAGTAGCATGGCGGGCAGGGTGCCGAGCCCGAAGCTCAGCATCAGCAGCCCCCCCGCGAGGCCACTTTGTCTGGTGGCCGCCAGGGCCAGTGCGCTGTAGATCAGACCGCAGGGCATCAGACCCCAGCACAGACCCAGTCCCAGTGCCTGGGCCGGGCTGCGCGGTGGCAGCAGCGGGCCGGCGAGTCGCTGCACTGGTCGCCACAGGGCCGTCCCGGCGCGTTCCAGCCACTGCAGGCCGCGCCACCAGTCGGCGATGTACAGGCCCATGGCAATCAGCAGCGCGGCGGCGAGGTAGCGCAGGCCCAGGGTCCAGGCGGCCAGGTCGGGTACGGCGGCGAGCAGGCCGGCGAGGGCGCCGAGCAGGGTGTAGCTGAGCAGGCGCCCGCCCTGGTAGGCCAGGCTGCGCCCGCGCCCACCGGCACCACCAAGGCCGAGAGCCGCGGTGATGCCGCCACACATGCCCAGGCAATGCCCGGCGCCCGCCAGGCCCACCAGAAAGATAGCCCAATAGCCGGTATCCATGCCGCCGCCGTCAGCCCTCGCCCCTGCCGTTTTTGGCAACGTCCGGGGCGATGGCTGGCCGGTCCGGGGGGACGACTTTGTCGTCATCCATCAATACCCGCCAGGCCTCTTTGTCGAGGTCGTCGTACTGGCCGCTGTTGATGGCCCACAGCAGCAGGCGGATGGCGATGGTGGCAAAGATCAGCGCCACCGGGATCAGTAAGTACAGGCTGGCCATAGTCGTCAGGACGCGCGTGTCAGTCGCAGGGAGTTTAGCACCACCAGCAGGGAGCTGGCGGACATGCCCAGGGCCGCCGCCCAGGGAGGCACCAGGCCGGCGGCGGCCAGGGGGATGGCGCAGAGATTATAGCCCAGGGCCCAGCCCATGTTCTGTCCGATGATGCGCCGGCAGCGCCGGGCGATGCGCCAGGTCAGGCCGATGGCCTCGAGGTTGCCGCGCTCGATCACGAAATCGGCCTGGGCGCGCGCCAGGTCGGTGGCCTCGGCCACCGCGAAGGCGGCGTCGGCACGGGCCAGCAGGGGACCGTCGTTGAGGCCGTCACCCACCGCGACCACCACCGCCCCCCGGGATTGCAGGGCCGCCAGGTGGTCCATTTTGTCCTCCGGGCTGAGGCCGCCGCGGGCGGCGTCCAGCGGTAGTGAATGGGCCAGTGCCCGGGCCCGGGCGGGGCTGTCGCCGGAGAGCACCTCCAGGTGCAGTCCGGCGCGGTGGAATTGCTGCAGCAAAGGCGCTGCCTCCGGGCGCAGCCGGTCGTCGAGACCGAACCAGGCCAGTGGCTGGGCGTCACGCACCAGCGCCACCCAATAGCGCTCGCCATCCGGGACCGGCGGCAGCGCAGGGGCCAGTTCCCGGCAGAAGCTGGCGCTGCCCATGCGCCACTGGCGCTGGTTGCGCCGGCCACTGACACCGGCCCCGATCTGATAGTGCAGGGCGCTGAAGCCGGGTGTTGCCGGCCACTGGGCGAAGGCCCGGGAGACCGGGTGCCGGGAGGCCTGCTGCAAGGCGGCGGCAGTCCTGTACAGAGTGTCTTCGCTGACATCCCCCAGCGTGACGGTTTGCGCCAGGCTGAAGTCCCCCTCGGTCAGGGTGCCGGTCTTGTCGAGTACCAGGGCGTCGGCCCGGGACAGGGCGTCCAGGGCGTTTTCACCGTGGACCAGCACGCCGTGCCGGCGCAGGGTGGCGGCGGCGCTGGTCAGGGCCGCCGGGGTCGCCAGTGCCAGCGCGCAGGGGCAGCTGATCACCAGGACCGACAGGCTGACCCACAGAGCCTGCTGAGGGTCCAGCCGGGACCAGACCAGGGCGGTGGTGGAGGTGATCAGCAGCACGGCCAGTACAAACCAGCCGGAAATCCGATCCGCCACTTGCGCCAGCCGGGGCTTGCTGTCGCCGGCGCGCCCCACCGACTGCTGCAGCGCTGCCAGCCGGGTGGCGCTGAAGGGACCATTGGCGCGCACTTCCAGGGCCCCCTCCAGGTTCAGGGTACCGGCGAACACGGTAGCACCGGGCGTCACCACCCGCGGCCGCTGCTCGCCGCTGAAGGTGTCTTCGCGCACCGAGCTGCTGCCACTGAGGACTTCACCATCCACCGCCAGGGTCGAACCCGCCGGTACCAGAATCAGGTCGCCGCGGACCACGGCGGCCCGGGGCGTGCCGACCCACCGCTCGCCGTGACGTTTCTGTACCAGCGCCGGCAGCGCACTTTCCACATCGTACCAGTTGAGCTGGTAGCGGCGGCGCACCCGCTGTTCGAGGAAACGCCCCAGCAGCAGGAAGAAGGTGAACATGAGCACCGAGTCGAAATAGACCTGGCCGCTGCCGCTGACGGTGGCCCAGGTACTGGCGAGCCAGGCCAGGCCAATGGCGAGGGCCACTGGCAGGTCCATCACCAGGGCGCCGGCGCGCAGGTGGCGCCAGGCGTTGCCAAAGAAGCCACGGGCACTGTAGAACACCACGAAGCCGGTGATTAGCAGGCTGACCCAGCGCAGCAGATTCCGGTATTCGTCGTCAATGCCCTGCAGCTCGCCGGCGTGCAGGGCGATGGCGAACATTCCCGCCTGCATCATCCCCAGGCCCGCCACCGCCAGGCGACGCAGGCTGAGGCGGTGGTCGCGGTCGAGCTGTTCGCGCTGGCGCTGGGCCAGGAAGGGCTGGGCGGCGTAGCCCAGC
>JBKDZQ010000041.1:0-1620 GCA_047971325.1 Parahaliea sp. | reverse complement strand
CCTATGCTTTTGGCATGATCGGCTCAACAGACTCGCACACAGGGCTCGCTTCCGCGGAAGAAAACAACTTCCATGGAAAGATGGCTCTGGACTCAATTCCGGAAAAAAACATGAATCCCGGATTGGCAAGGATGGTGCCACTGGTTGGGATATGTCCGCATCGGGGCTGGCGGCCGTTTGGGCACGGGAAAACACCAGAGAAGCTATCGTGGATGCTTTCAGACGCAAGGAAGTCTACGCCACTAGCGGTCCACGGATTCAAGTACGTTTCTTTTGCGGCTGGGACTTTGAATCCGGCGATGCGGGTAGGTCCGATCTGGCGGAACGGGGCTATGCCGGTGGCGTACCGATGGGCGGCAAGCTGGAGAGCAACAACGGCAACAAAAATCCGCGCTTCCTGCTATTTGCCGCCCGCGACCCCAAGGGCGCGAATCTGGATCGTCTGCAAATCGTCAAGGGTTGGCTCGATACTTCAGGAACCGCTCGGGAACGGGTTTATGATGTTGCGGCCTCCGATGGACGGGTTCTGGAGAAAAATGGACATTATCCGCCACTGGGCAGTACCGTGGACCTGAGTTCCGCCAGCTATACAAACACTATCGGCGCGGCAGAGCTGGCGGTTGTTTGGGAGGATTCGGACTTCGACCCTGATCAGGCAGCCTTCTACTATGCCCGGGTACTGCAGATTCCCACTCCCCGGCATTCTCTGTATGACTCGGTGGCGCTGCAACAGCCTCCTGTGGCTGGCCATCCCCCGACTATTCAGGAGCGAGCCTATACCTCACCCATCTGGTATGTGCCGTAACTTGTCTGGAACTGCGACAGGGAGTCATTATCCAACTCCTTGTGTATTACAGGCGGAAAGAACACGTTGCCATATACGGGCATCTTTCATGCCACAAGGTTCGCAGAGTGCTTGCGCCGAAGAAGTCCTTGAGACGATAGCGGCGCTCGATGCTGTGGGTGCCATCGCGGAGCACGGTGATCTCGGGCTCCAGGAATAACTGTCCCCCGGTGTCGCTGTGCCGCACCATCACCCGGATGACGCGACGAGCCGACGGTTCATCGGCCAGCGATTCCGAGAATACGGCCTCTATTTTCGCGGGGCGCAGGTGTCGCCACTGGTCCGCGCCTGTCCTACGGACGCTAGGCCCTGCTACAGTGTCACATTACCAACGAGGCATCGATCGCCAAGCTGTCTTTCAAGAACGGGTTCAAGCTGATGGAAAATATGGACCCGCTTGTCGACCAGGGCCCGGATATCCGCCAGCAGCGCCTTGCAATGTAAAAATCCATGCGCGAACCGAGCGACCGGGTCAACATGATTCGCATACTTGCCCAAGCCGGCTAGCCCGGGAGCGGGCCACTGCTCCATTTTACTGGTACCACCGTAGATGCGATGGATAGGGTCACCTCTCGATTGCCTGAGAGACGCATGAGACAGATCCTTGCCTACGACGCCGGGTATTACAACGAGCGCGCAACGATCTCTTTCATGATTTCACTGGTGCCGGCATAGATGCGTTGCGCACGGGCGTCGATATACATGCGGGCGATCGGGTACTCCAGCATGTAGCCGTAACCGCCGAACATCTGCAGGCACTCGTCGACCACCCTGCC
>JBKDZQ010000040.1:0-2220 GCA_047971325.1 Parahaliea sp. | reverse complement strand
AGCGGCGGTGTCCAGCGCGACGAAGTCAAGCGCACCACCGATATCTTTCGCGGCCAGATCGTGGATGTGGGCCCCAATGTCTATACCATCCAATTGACCGGCACCAGCGAAAAGCTGGACTCCTTCGTGGCGGCCATGACCGAGGCGGAAATCCTCGAAGTGGTGCGCTCCGGCGTGGCGGGCATCGCCCGTGGCGAAAAGGTATTGCGCCTTTAGCCCGCAGCTCGCCACCCCCGGCTTTCCCGGGGGCGGCGAGGCAGGTCCTCAGGTCAGCAACTGATAGGTGATCGCCCCCGCCACGTAGCCCATCAGCGCCAGGCCGCTGATGTGGCGCAGGTACCAGAAGAAGTTGATGCGCTCCATACCCATGGCGGCGACGCCGGCGGCGGAGCCGATGATCAGGCAACTGCCGCCAGTGCCGGCGGCGAAGGCCAGGAATTCCCACATGCTGTCGTCCACCGGGTAGGTGGCCAGGTCGTACATGCCCATGGCGGCGGCCACCAGCGGTACGTTGTCCACCACCGCCGACAGCAGGCCGATCAGGAACACGATGACATTGATATTGCCCACGTGCTCATCCAGGCTGGAGGCGGTCATCGCCAGGATGCCGGTCGCTTCCAGGGCCGCCACCGCCACCAGGATCCCCAGGAAGAACAGCACACTGGGCGTATCGATGCGCTTGAGCACCTTGAGGATGTGCAGGCCGGAATCCATGGCCTGGTCGCGGTCATCGTGCATCAGCTCACTGATGATCCACAGCACCGACAGGCTCAGCAGCATGCCCATGAAGGGGGGCAGGTGAGTGAAGGTCTTGAACACCGGTACGAACAGCAGGCCCAGCATGCCGACAGTGAAGATCACCCGGCGCTGACGGGGCGTGACCCCGGGGTCGTCGGCAATGCTGCTGTTCACCGGCGGGGTGACGGTCTGGCCCTTGAGGCGCCAGCCCAGGTACAGCAGGGGAACCAGCAGGCAGACGATGGAGGGCAGGAACACCGACTGGATGATGTTGAGGGTGGTGATCTGGCCACCAATCCACAGCATGGTGGTGGTGACGTCGCCAATGGGCGACCAGGCGCCGCCGGCGTTGGCCGCGATCACGATCATGCTGGCAAAGAACCAGCGTTCCTGGTTGGAGCCCACCAGCTTGCGCACTAGCGAGATCATGACGATGGTGGTGGTCAGGTTGTCCAGGGCGGCGGACATGAAGAAGGCTATGACGGAGATGATCCAGATCAGCGAGACCGTGCTTTGGGAGTGTATGCGCCGGGTAATCAGGGTGAAGCCGCCGTAGGTATCCACCAGCTCGACAATGGTCATGGCGCCGAGCAGGAAGAACAGGATGCTGGAAATCTCCCCGAGGAACTCCAGCAACTGGTGGTGCCCCACCCAGGCGAGCAGCAGTTCGTGCTGGCTCTTGCCGGCCATTTCCTGTGTAAACCAGGCAGGTATGGTCGACAGGTCTATCACGCTGTCGGCACTGAGAATATAGATCGTCCAGCACAGCACGCCAGTGAGCAGGGCCGAGGCGGTCTTGTCGATCTTGATGTTGTGTTCGGTGGCGATGGCCAGATAGCCCAGAACGAAGACTGCACTGATGGCAACAAGGGCGGTTGGCATAGGGTTATCCTTGCGTGATGTTATATTGTTGAAGGGCCGTGTCAGCACCTGAGTGTAATCCGAACCGGCCCGAAGTGGGAGTGGTATATGATTGCGCCGGCCGGCGCTTCCCTGTGGTGTCCGTCCTGTGGGCGGCGGTGCGGGGCCCGGACTTCATTTTCCGTCACTGGGTGAGCACATGCTTAGTACTTATACACTTTCCGAAGCGGAGGTGGTCGGGGCCATGCAGGTGCATGGCGGCTGGCGCAACCGGTTCTGGCTCGCCTTGGGCCTGGTATTGCTGGCGCTGGCGGTGCTGGGGTTTTCCTTCCTGAGACCGGAGGTGGTCATTGGCGCCATTGCCGGGGGAGCCATTGGCTATCTGCTGGTGCGCCAGGTCTGCATCCCCTGGCATGCACGCCGCCAGTTCCGTCAGAACCGCGCCCTGAGAAGCGAATCCTCTGCCCTGTTTTCCAAGGAGGGTGCCGTTTTCACCTCCGTCACCGGTGAAGGCCGCCTGCCCTGGGCCGATATCCACCAGTGGAGGTACGGCAGGGGAATCTATCTGTTGTACATCACCAGCCACATGTTCTACATCGTGCCCGGCAGGACGCTGGAGGA
>JBKDZQ010000039.1:0-3507 GCA_047971325.1 Parahaliea sp. | reverse complement strand
AACTCCCGATCCTTGTCCTCAAGATGCAGTTCTGTCTGTCGCATGCCCAACTCCTCCTCGGTGGACGGATATGCGACCGTATAATACATAGTTCGTTATTTATACGTTTAACTACTAGCCGTCTTTTTGCGCCGCAATCCCGCTGTGACGCAACAGCGCGTCGATCTGCGGCTCCCGCCCGCGAAAATCGACGAACAGCGTCATGGCGTCCCGCGATCCACCCATGGCGAGGATCTTGTCGCGGAAGTCGGCGCCGGTGACCGGGTTGAAAATGCCTTCCTCCTCGAAGCGGGCGAAGGCGTCCGCCGACAGCACTTGTGCCCACAGGTAGCTGTAATAGCCCGCCGCGTAGCCGCCGGCGAAGATGTGGGAAAAGCTGTTCTGGAAGCGGTTGAAGGCCGGCGGGATGATAACCGCCACCTCCTTGCGCACCCTGTCCAGCAGGCCCTGGATGGAGGGCGACGCCTGCCGTGACCACTGCCGGTGCAGGCGGAAGTCGAACAGGCCGAATTCGAGCTGGCGCGCCAGGAACATGGCGGACTGGAAGTTCCTGGCTGCCAGCATCTTTTCCAGCAGGGCCTCGGGCAGGGGTTCGCCGCTCTCGAAGTGGCCGGTGATGAAGGCCAGGGCCTGCGGCTCGTAGCACCAGTTCTCCAGAAACTGGCTGGGCAGTTCCACCGCGTCCCAGGCCACGCCATTGATGCCGGATACCGCGGCCACCGTCTGCCGGGTCAGCATATGGTGCAGGCCGTGACCGAATTCGTGGAACAGGGTGGTGAGTTCCTGTTCGGTGAGCAGGCTTGGTTTGCCCTCCACCGGCGCGGTGAAGTTGCACACCAGGAAGGCCACCGGCAATTGCAGTTCGCCGTCGCGGTAGCGGCGCACACGGCAGTCGGCCATCCAGGCGCCGCCGCGCTTGTCGGCACGGGCGTAGAGGTCCAGGTAGAAGCGCGCGAGGGCCTTGCCGTCCTGGCGCAATTCGAACAGTTGCACGTCGGGATGGTAGTTGTCGAAACCCGCCACCTCCACAGTGTCGATACCGTACAGGCGCCGCACCAGTTCGAACAGGCCATTGAGCACCCGGTCCGCCGGCAGATAGGGGCGAATCTGTTCCTGGGAAACCTGGTAGCGGGCCTGTTTCAGCTTTTCGGCGTAGTAGGCCACATCCCAGGCCTTCAGTGTTTCCACGCCGTATTCACTGCGGGCGAAGTCGCGCAGCGCCTGCCATTCCTGCAGGGCCTGGGGCCTGGCGCGCTGTGCCAGCTGTTCGAGGAAGTCGAGCACCTGCTGCGGGTTCTGGGCCATCTTGGTGGCCAGCGACAGGGCACTGTAGTCATCGAAGCCCAGCAGTTCGGCCAGCTCCAGGCGCAGGTCGAGGATGTCGGTCATCAGCGGGAAATTGTCCCACTGGCCGGCCTTGGGGCCCTGGTCCGAGGCGCGGGTGCTGTTGGCGGTGTACACCTCCTCGCGCAGGGCTGCGTTGTCGCAGTAGGTCAGCACCGGCAGCACCGAGGGCTGCTCCAGGGTGAGCAGATAGCCCTCCACACCCGCCTGCTGAGCGGCCTGGCGGGCGCTGGCCAGGGCGGTGGGGGGCAGGCCGGCGAGTTCGTCTTCACTGGTCTGGCGGGTCCAGCCCTTGGTGGCGTCGAGTACGTTTTCGCCGAAAGTGCTGCCCAGCTCCGACAGTCGCATTTGCAGCTCGCCGAAGCGCCGCTGCTGCGGTTCTGGCAGCGTCACGCCCGCCAGGCGGAAATCGCGCAGGGCGTTGTCGATGGCCTTGCGCTGGGCGGTATCCAGTGCCTCCGGGCTGTTGGCGACGGCGCTGTAGGCCTCGTACAGGGCGCGGTGCTGGCCCAGCCAGGTGCTATACTCCGACAGCAGCGGGAGGCAGCGGTTGTAGGCCTCCCTCAGGGCCTCTGAGTTCATCACCCCGTTCAGGTGCGATACTGGTGCCCAGCAGCGGTCCAGATCGTCGTTGAGATCCTCGATGGGTTGCAGGGTGCGCGCCCAGCCCGGCTCGCCGGCCGGGGCCAGCAGGGCGTCGATGGCCGCCTTGTTGCGCTCGATCAGGTGGCGCACGGCAGGTTCAATATGTCCCACTTCGATGCGGGAAAAGGGCGGCAGCGTGTGCGCTTGCAGCAGCGGGTTGGTGTCGGTGGCGTCGGACATGGTGGCGATGAAACCCTGAGTGTTGATCAGGGTCCCATGGTAACTGATACCACGAAGGAGAAGGAATGAAACATCCCCATCGACCAGCTGGCTTTGCACCGGCACAAGGGTTGGCGCACACGCTGGCGATACTGCTGGCCCTGGCGGCGGGCGGCACCTTCGCTGCACAGCCCTTTAGCGAGCTGGACGTCTTCCAGCTGCGCTATGTCAGCCAGCCGCTGGTGAGCAACGACGGCAAGCGCGTGGTCTATCTGCGCCACAGTATGGATATCATGAAGGACCGCTCCCGCGCCAACCTGTGGCTGGTGGATGTGGCCAGTGGCGAGGAGCGGCCCATCACCACCGGCCCGAACAACGTCAGTGCACCCGCCCTGTCGCCCGATGGTAGCCGGGTAGCCTATGTCAGCCGCGACGATGTCGGTTCGCAACTGTTTGTCAGCTGGCTCGACGAAGCGCGCACCGCCCAGCTGACCCGGCTGGCGGAGAAACCGAAAAACCTGGTATTTTCCCGCGACGGCAAATGGCTGGCCTTCGCCATGCGGGTGGCCGCGCAGCCACCGACCATGGGCCAGTTGCCGGCCAAACCCAAGGGGGCGCAATGGGCGCCGCCGCCGGTGGTGGTGCAGCGCAGCATCTACCGCAACGACGGCCACGGCAACCGCCCTGAAGGCTTCGTGCAGGTGTTTGTGATGCCCGCCGAGGGTGGCAGCCCGCGCCAGGTCACCGGCGGGGATTTCGACCACGAGGGCAGCATCGCCTGGTCGGCGGATGGCCGCTCGCTCTACCTGTCCGCCAACCGCCAGGCGGATGCCCTGAAAGAAGTCAGCAACACCGACATCTACCGCGTCGACCTGGGCAGCGGTGAGCTGGTCGCCCTGACCCGGCGCCAGGGCCCCGACGGCGACCTGACGGTATCCGCCGATGGTCGGCGTATTGCCTACACCGGCTGGGACGACCGCCGCATGGGCTACCACCGCAGTCGCCTCTATGTGATGAACGCCGATGGCAGCGGGCAGCGGGAATTGCTGCCGGATCTCGACCGCGACATCAATGATCCCCAGTGGTCCGCGGATGGGCGCATCTACTTCCTGTACGAGGACCGTGGCGATACAGTGCTGGCTTCCACCACCCTTGCCGGCGAGGTGGCGGAACTGGCTCGCAACCTGGGGGGCAAGTCCCTCGGCCGGCCCTACACCGGCGCCGACTACTCGCTGGGGGAGAATGGCGAGTATGCCTTCACCGCCGGCTCCGCCCAGGCGCCCGCCGAACTGGCGGTGGGACGCGAGGGGCGCAACCGCCAGCTCACCCACCTCAACGACAACCTGCTGAACTACCGCG
>JBKDZQ010000038.1:0-1538 GCA_047971325.1 Parahaliea sp. | reverse complement strand
ATGCGGAGCAGTCTATCAAACTTTATTCTAACATCAATAGATTTGTTCCAGGAAAAGTCCTGCCGGCCTGCCTTGATGTCGCTACCTTCCCGCCCCGTGATAGGGCTTGCCGGCAATCCTTCGCGGGGGCTTCCGACACAGTTTCAAGTAGGTTTTTCTTTGCAACTCGCCGTGCCACTTTTGGGTGCACTGGATGATTTCTCCCAGGCTATTCTGGGTTCGCAGGGAAAACACACGGACTTGAGGTGATCTGGATGGAGCTTCCGATAGGGTCGCCGAGCCAAACAATGGTCTTTGAGATCCTGTTGCCTGGTCGGGCAGGCAACAGGGGCGGTGTCGCCAGCCGGTTCTTGAGTGCGATATCCCCCAGCGCAAGGGGCATGAACAGTATAGCTGACAGGTGATGACCTCTGATCCTGCGACGCAGTACCAAAACAGCATCACAGTCACCGGCTGGTCCACCTCCAAGACGGCCCTTCCACAGGAAGCAGATCGGTTCCGCTATTCCAACCGGGGCCCTATTGCGCCAGCGCCGCCGCCTGTTGCGCCAGCGGTACCATGCGATCGACACTGAAACGCTGCCGGGCCAGGCGAATGCGGTCGGCGTCGCTGTCGGTGCTGCCGGCGATCTCGTCGGCCACTTTCAGTCGCCCGATCAGTCCCTCCTGGTTGGCCACCTGGATGGACAGACCCGGGCGCGCGTTGAGTTCCAGCAGCATCGGTCCGTGCTGGCGGTCGAGCACGATGTCGGCACCCAGGTAGCCCAGGCCGCACATTTCCGCGCAACTGGCCGCCAGTTCCAGGATTTCCTGCCAGCTGGGAATCTGCAGGTCGGCGAACGGCGCGCCGGTATCCGGGTGATGGGTGACCAGCCGGCCCTGCTGCACCGCCGCCACCGGGCGCCCGCTGCCGATATCGATGCCCACGCCAACGGCGCCCTGATGCAGGTTGGCCTTGCCGTCGGAGGAGTGGGTGGCGCAGCGGATCATCGCCATCACCGGCACCGCGCGGTAGACGATCACCCGAATGTCTGGCACCCCCTCGTGGCTATAGGGCGCCATCACTGGATCGAAGTCGAGCAGGGCCTCGACCATGGCCTGGTCATTGCGCCCGCCCAGGCTATACAGGCCGGCGAGAATATTGGAGGTGTGGCGGCGCAGGTCGCTGGCATCGACCACCACCCCGGACGATTTGACAAAGTTATCGCCGTCGCGGCCCGTGATCACCAGGATACCCTTGCCGCCGCTGCCCTGAACCGGCTTGATGACAAAACTGCCACGCTGGGACAGCGCCTCCACCGCCTCGGCAATCTGAAACTGGAAACTGATGGTGTCGTATAATTCTGGCGTGGAAACACCACGCTCCAGCGCGGCGCGTTTGGTGAGCAGTTTGTTGTCCACCAGACGGTAGTTGCGGCGGGTGTTGCAACGGCCGATATAGCCGACATTGCGGCGGTTCATGCCGAGAATGCCGAGCCGGCGCAGGGTGCGCGGGGAGACCAGGCGGATCACTGGGGTTTTACCATTTCGCGGAAGCGG
>JBKDZQ010000037.1:0-3725 GCA_047971325.1 Parahaliea sp. | reverse complement strand
TTCGACGACTATGCCGCAGTATTCGTGACCCATGTGGGCGGGGCCACTTTGGGGTGACAGGCCGCGCCAGGGCCACAGGTCCGAGCCACAGATGCAGGTTGCCGACAACCTGATGATGATGGTGTCCGTGGCTTGCTCGATACTCGGATCCTCAACCTGCTCATAGCGAACGTCGCCGGGACCGTACATGACAGTTGCATACATTGCTTTGATTCCTCCTTGCAAAAATTCTCTGTGTGATCAGCCGTTGGTCATCGACAGCGCCGCCGCCGGTAGCCGTTCCCCCTGCAGGTCCAGCGTTGCCAGCGCATGATCGATCTTCAGCAGGTCGCTCTCCTCCAGCGCAATATCGAGTGCGCCCAGATTCTCCTCGAGCCGGTGCCGTTTGGTCGTGCCCGGAATGGGAACGATCCAGGGCTTGCGTGCCAGCAGCCAGGCCAGTGCCACCTGTGCGGGCGTGGCGTCGTGGCGGCTGGCGACCTGACGGATCAGGTCCACCAGGGCCAGATTCGCTGCCCGCGCCTGGGGGGCGAAGCGGGGCACCTGGTTGCGAAAGTCATCCGGCGCGAAGCGGGTGTCGCAGCCGATCTGGCCGGTCAGGAAGCCGGCACCCAGGGGGCTGAAGGGTACGAAGCCAATGCCCAGTTCCTCCAGCACCGGCAGCAATTCGGTCTCGGGCTCACGGTACCACAGGGAATATTCGCTCTGGACGGCGGCTACCGGTTGTACCGCGTGCGCGCGGCGAATGGTGGCAACGCTGGCTTCCGACAGGCCGAAATGCCTCACCTTGCCCTCGCGGATCAAATCCTTCACGGTACCGGCCACCTCCTCGATCGGCACCCCGGGGTCGACCCGATGCTGATAGAACAGGTCGATATGGTCCGTCCGCAGGCGTCGCAGCGAGGCTTCTGCCACGGTGTGGATATGTTCGGGGCGACTGTTCAGGCCACCGGTGCGTTGGCCCCGGTGGAGGTCGAAGCCAAACTTGGTGGCGATCACCAGCTGGTCCCGCAGGGGCGCCAGTGCCTCGCCCAGCAGCTCTTCGTTGCTGAAGGGGCCGTAGACCTCGGCGGTATCAAAGAAGGTGATGCCGCGTTCGCAGGCTGCCTGCAACAGCGACATCATGTCGTCGCGGTCCCTGGGCTCGCCATACAGTCCGGTCATGCTCATGCAGCCCAGGCCGATGGCGGAGACCTCGAGCCCGCTAGCGCCCAGTCTGCGCTTTTGCATCGTCGCCCCCTCCGCGGCCGTCGTGGTCCTCGAATGGCTGTGTCTTTGGTTGTGGTCAGTCATGGTTTGCTCTCCGATAGCGGTGTGGAGAACACGATAGCGTGTCGGGTCGCCGGTGATTAGTGAGCGGATTGCGGATGGACCTATTAGTCAGTGCGGATAATCAGCGCCGCCAGCGCAGCGCCTTTACCACCAGCTCAAAGGCGTGGGAGTGCTGTCGCCTGCTGGGGTAATAGAGATGAAAACCGGGAAACTCGTTGCACCAATCGTCGAGCACGGTGACAAGCTCACCGGCCTCGATCAGCGAGGTGGCAAAGTCGCTCATGGTCCAGGTCAGGCCCAGCCCGCGGCGGGCGGCGTCGATCTGCATGCTGTAGTTGTTACAGATAATCCTGCCGCTGACCCGGACATTGAGCTGTTCGCCTTCCCTGTCGAATTCCCAGGGAATGGGAGCCTGGGCGGTGGGCATGCGAACCTGGATACAGTCGTGGCTGGTGAGATCCTTGGGGTGCTGGGGGGTGCCGAAACGTCGCAGGTAATCCGGGGAGGCCACCACGATCATGCGCTCGGGTGGACCGATGGGGACGGAGATCATGTCCCGGTCGATCTGCTCTCCCAGCCTGACCCCGGCATCGAAGCGGTCGCCGACGATATCGACCAGGGCCGCATTGGAGTCGATTTCCAGATTGAGGTCGGGGTATTGCGCCAGCAGCGGCGCCAATCTGGGCCAGAGAATTTTCTCGGTCGGGTAGGGGCTGGAGGAGATGCGGATGGTGCCAGCCGGCCGGTCGGACAGTCCGCGCAGCCGGTTGAGGTCCTGGGCGATCGCGTCCAACCGGGTTTCCGCCACATCGAGCAGTTGCTGGCCCAGCTCGGTGGCGCTGACCTTGCGCGTGGTGCGGGCCAGCAGGCGCATTTTCAGCCGCTCCTCCAGATTGCGAATGGTCTGGCTCAGAGCGGATTGTGAAACCCCCAGCTTGGCGGCGGCCCTGGTAAAACTCTGCTCGCGCGCAACGACAACGAAGGCCGCGATGTCGTCATAGATTCTTTCCGTCATGCTGCTACTCCGGCGCTTTGCCGCCAGCGTGAGACAAGGGGAGGGGTCGAGCCCGGTAGTTTATTAGCGCTGCTCATAAGTTCATTCGATTTATAAGCATAGTTATCCGCAAGGTCGCTTGCTAGTCTTTTTTCGACCCTCGAACCGTGCCACCTGGCGCTCGACAGAACCTTGAATCCACCCTTCAGAGAAAGTCGGGAAAGTACTGGAACCGTTACCTTCCCCCTTTGCTTCTGTTGGCCAATTGGAGACCGCTTTCATGAGAACCGGACCTGCAACACCCTCTCTGCCGTTACCGGTGCTACTGCTGCTGATGGCCCTGCTGGCGGCCTGCGGCCAGAAAGGCGCCGCTATCACCACCGCGCCGGCAGCTCCACCGGAAGTGGATGTGGCGCAGCCGCTTCGGCACGCCATCAACGAATGGAACGAGCTGTCCGGGCGCTTTGAAGCGGTGGAGCGGGTTGATGTCCGCACCCGTGTCACCGGCTACCTGGTGGAGAAGCGCTTTCGGGATGGCCAGTACGTGGCGCGGGGCGATGTGCTGTTCGTGATCGACCAGCGCCCCTTCCAGAACCAGCTGCAGCGCGCCCGGGCACAATTTGATCAGGCGCGCAAGGCCTATGAGCGAGCTGAAAACCTGCGCAGCTCGCAGGCCATGTCCCAGGAAGTGTATGACCAGCGCCTGAACGAAATGGAGACGGCCAGGGTTGCCCTGAACGAAGCCGAGCTCGATCTGGAATTCACCGAGGTGAAGGCGCCCATCGACGGCAAGATCAGCGAGGGCTTTGTCGATACCGGCAACCTGGTGCGGGAAAACGAAACCGTGCTGACGCGCATCGTTACCCTTGACCCGATACACTTCGAATTCGAAGGGTCCCAGGGGGATTTTATTGCCGCCATGCGGCTGGATCGCGCGGGACTGCGCCAGAGCAGTGATACCGCCCCCAATCCCATTTTCATCCGCCTGATCGACGAGCAGAACTACGTCCATCTGGGCAGGATGGAATTTCTCGACAACGCGATCGACAACGGTACCGGCACCATGAAGGGCCGCGCCCTGGTACAGAATACTCAGGCCATCATCTATCCGGGCATGTTCGGTCGCGCGCGTATTTCCAGCAGCGGCGAGTATGAAGCGACACTGCTGCCGGAAAAAGCCATTCTCAATGACCAGAGCAGGCGTTTTGTCTACGTGGTCGGGGCGGACGAACAGGCGACGCGGGTCTATGTGAGTGTAGGGCGGGTACTGGACAACGGCCTGGTAGTGATTCGCGAGGGTCTCACCGGCGACGAGCGGGTCGTTGTCAACGGTTCACAGCGCATCCGTGGCGACCGGCAGCGGGTAAGTCCGGTACTTACTGCCCTCGAGTGGAGCGATATCAGCCTGACACCCGATCCGGCGACGGTCCCCCCGCTGGAGGAGATCACCAGAGGGTCG
>JBKDZQ010000036.1:0-2300 GCA_047971325.1 Parahaliea sp. | reverse complement strand
CGCGTCACCGGGCTGTCGGTGTAGGCCACCTGGGCGCGAACATTGGCAATGGCGCGGAAATAGCAGGAATCCTTGATGCCCTCCACACTCTGGTGCTCGGCGGTGGTGGCGGCCTTGGGCGACGCGAAGGGCGTGCCCTTGAGCAGGGGCGCGCAGACGATCCGATGATCCCAGCTCTCGGGATAGCCGTCCGCTCCCAGCCGGGCGCACACCCGGTGGTGGGCGATGGGCCGGTAGTGGCCGCACATCATGTCGTCTTCGCGCATCCACTGCAGCTTCACCGGCCGTCCACCGCCGATATGCCGGGCGATCTCCACGCACTCCAGCTGGTAATCCGAGCGCGCGACCGAACGCCGGCCGAAGCTGCCTCCGGCCTGGAGGGTGCGAATCTCCACTTCCTGGGGTGCGCAACCGATCAAGGCAGCGACATTGCGCTGGTCCGCCGTCTGGCTCTGGGCGCCGTACTGCAGGCGCACGCGTTTGCCATCCACCGTCGCCACACAGTTCATCGGCTCCATGGTTGCGTGCTGGAGATAGGGAAAGTCGAAACGGTAATCCTCGAAGCCGGCTTCAGCGACCGCGGGCGCCTCGCCGAAGCGCTCAAACTCCACCCAGTGCGCCGGCAGGGCATCCGCTGCGATGTCGCGGTGCTCCTGCAGGATTTCCTCCGAGGAGCGCATCTCCGCCGCGGAGTCATCCCAGTTCACAGTCAGCACCTTGCGCCCCTGCAGGGCGGCGTAGGTAGTCTCCGCCACCACCGCCACGCCACTGGAGATGGCGAACACATCGACCACACCCGGCACCTTGCGCGCCTGCGCCTCACCCTGGAAACCGGCGACCCGCCCACCAAAACGGGGGGAATGGGCTACCACCGCCACCAGCAGGCCGGGCGTTTGCACATCCGCGGTGTATTCCTGGCGACCGGTAACATTGGCCAGGGCATCGAGGCGGCTGACCCGCTCGGTGCCCAGCAGGCGGTACTGGTCCGGCGATTTCAACCGGGGCTCTGCCGGTGGGGTCTGGCGGGCCGCCGCCTCGAACAGCGCACCAAAACCGGCGCTGCGCCCGGAGAAGGCGTGAGTCACCACGCTGTCGCACACTGTGATTTCACCCACGGGCACCCGCCACTGGCTTGCCGCCGCGTTGACAAACAGCGCCCGCGCCGAGGCGCCGACTCGCCGCATCTGGTCCCAGGAATTGCTGATGGAGGTGGAACCACCGGTAATCTGGATGCCAAGCTGGGTGTGTCCGAAGCGTTTGGCATCGGCGGGCGCCATTGCCACCCGGACCCGGGACCAGTCGGCATCCAGCTCCTCGGCGATAATGGCCGCCAGGCCCGACTGCGCCCCCTGCCCCATCTCGCTGTGCTTGGACACCACGATGACCTCGCCCCCGGGCGTAAACCGGAGGAAGGGGCCGAACACGGTGAAAGGCGACTCCCCCGTATCGACTTCCACTGCACCCTCTACAGCACCCTCCGCAGCCGCCAGGCGCCCCACCAGCAGGCAGCCGCCGGCCAGCGTGGCGCCCACCAGAAACTGTCGCCGGCTCAGCGCAATGGCATTCGGGTCAAGCAGTTCACAGGGCTTATTCATCGGAACCGCTCCTTTCATCAGCCCCGGCCACCGCGAGAATGGCCTGTTTGATGCGGCCATAGGTGCCGCAGCGACAGATATTGCCACTCATGGTCGAGCTCACCTGTGCCTCGCTGGGCCTGGGGTTCTGCGCCAGCAGCGCCGCCGCGGCCATGACCTGCCCGGACTGGCAATAGCCGCACTGGGAAACACTGTGCTCCACCCACGCCCGCTGCAGAGGGTGGGTATCACCCAGGCCCTCAATGGTCGTGATTTCACGCCCTTCCAGAGAACCCAGGGGCAGGGTGCAGGAGCGCATGGCCTGACCGTCGACATGGACGGTGCAGGCGCCACAGAGCCCCATACCGCAGCCGTATTTGGTGCCGGACAGCCCAAGGTTGTCGCGCAACACCCAGAGCAGGGGGGTTGCCGAATCGACCTCGAGCGACAGCGCTTTTCCGTTGACTTGCAGCTTGATGGCCATTGGCAGATATCACTCTGTTTTGCCTGTGTCGCTTTACAACGTAGCCGCCCACTTCCGACAAAGCGAAATGCCGGGAGCCAAACGGCTACCCGGCAAAGGCATCACGCACTTTCTGTCAGCACTCAGACATCATGGCCTGACGCACTCTGCATCAGGCACCGTGGTAATTTGCGGGAGGGGTCTGCCTCCCGGTATCGTGGATTACGCACCAAGGTGCGTCTTGCCACATACAGAGTGCACCG
>JBKDZQ010000035.1:0-6458 GCA_047971325.1 Parahaliea sp. | reverse complement strand
CGGTGCACTCTGTATGTGGCAAGACGCACCTTGGTGCGTAATCCACGATACCGGGAGGCAGACCCCTCCCGCAAATTACCACGGTGCCTGATGCAGAGTGCGTCAGGCCATGATGTCTGATACGCATCCTGACCCACGGTATCGTATCGCACACGGATACGACGCTGTGGGCATACACCACCCACGAAGCGGTGCTGACAGCACCTGCCGCCGGTAATCAGCGGCTGATGGCGCGGGTGCGGCCCTTTTCGTCGATGGCGACGAATACAAATTCGCCCTCGGTGACCTTGATCGGCTCGCCATCGTGCTTGGAGTTGATCCACACCTCCACCACGATGCGGATGGAACTGCGGCCGACTTCCAGCACATCGCAGAAGCAGCTTACCACTGCACCCATATGCACCGGGGTCAGGAAGACCATGCCGTCGATGGCCACCGTGGCCACCCGCCCACCGGCAACGTCGGTGGCGGTAATGGAACCGGCGATATCCATTTGCGACAATAGCCAGCCACCAAAAATGTCGCCGTTGGCGTTGGTGTCCTTGGGCATGGCAATGGTCTGCAGGGCGAGTTCACCCTGGGGCACAGGCGTGGAGTCGATGTCGCTCATGGTGTGGGCCGTGGCTTCAGTATTGTGCGTTATTTGGCTAGCTGCGCGGGCAGCCAGGTGGCCAGAGCCGGCCACACCCACAGGCAGGCCAGCACCAGCAACTGGATGATTATAAAGGGAACAGCGCCCCGGTAGATAGCACCAGTTGACAGTGATTCCGGAGCCACCCCGCGCAGGTAGAACAGGGCAAAACCGAAGGGCGGGGTGAGAAAGGAGGTCTGCAGGTTGAGGGCGATCATGATGCCAAGCCAGATCGGGTCCAGCCCCATGGCGAGCAGGATGGGGCCGACAATCGGCACCACCACGAAGGTAATCTCGATGAAATCGAGGATAAAACCCAGCAGGAAGATAACCAGCATCACCACCAGGGTGGCACCCACCGCGCCACCGGGCAGCTGGCTGAAGAAGTGGTGAATCAGTTCCTCGCCGCCGAAACCGCGAAACACCAGTGAAAACAGCGCGGCGCCGATCAGTATCATGAACACCATGCAGGTGATTTCCGTGGCATCCCGGACCACCTGCCGCAGGCGGGGCCAATCCATCTGGCGCTTGCCCAGGGCCAGCAGCAGGGCGCCAATCGCCCCGACTCCCGCCGCCTCGGTGGGGGTGGCGGCGCCGGCCAGGATGGAGCCCAGCACCAGTGCAATCAGCAGCAGCGGGGGCAGCAGGCTGCGCAGCAGCTCGGCCCTGGAGATGGGCTCGGCCTGGGACGGTGGTGCGCTGTTTGGCTTCAGCCAGGCGCAGAGCAGCAGGTAGACGATGTACAGCAGCACCAGCAGCAGGCCGGGCAGCAGCGCGCCGACAAACAGGTCCCCCACCGACACGGTTTTCGGATTGAAGATGTTCATGGCCAGTTGCGCCTGCTGGTAGGCGTTGGACAACACGTCCCCCAGCAGCACCAGGGCGATGGAGGGCGGAATGATCTGGCCCAGGGTGCCGGTGGCGCAGATGGTACCGGCGGCCAGCGAGGGCCGGTAGCCCCCCTGCAGCATGCTGGGCAGGGACAGCAGTCCCATGGTGACCACGGTGGCGCCGACAATGCCGGTACTGGCGGCCAGCAGGGTGCCCACCAGAATCACCGAAATACCGAGCCCGCCGCGCAGCCGGCCGAAGACCCTGGCCATGGTGGTGAGCAGCTCCTGCGCCACCCGCGACTTCTCCAGAACCACTCCCATCAGAATGAACAGCGGTACCGCGACCAGGGTGGGATTGGTGATGGTGCCGTAGAGGCGCCCCGGCAGGGCGGACAGAAAACTGACATCGAAGACCCCGGCGATGATGCCGCCGGCGGCAAAGGCCAGGGCGGTGCCGGCCAGGGTGAAAGCCACCGGATAGCCGAGCATCAGTGCCAGGCACACTACGGCAAACATCAGCAGGGCGATATGGCCGTTCACCTTGCCTCCTCGGTCTGTATCAGCGCTGCCATGCTGCGCAGGATTTCGGCCAGGCCCTGCAGGAACAGGTTGGCCGCCATCAGCGGCAGCAGCGACTTGAGCAGGAATACCGCGGGAATACCGCCGGGCTCGGGGGAGGTTTCGCGGACGGCCCAGGATTCCGCCACATAGTTCCAGCTGATACCGAAGATGACGGCGCACAGGGGCAGCAGGAATACGATGCCGCCGAGGCTGTTGACCCAGGCCCGGGCGCGTGGCGAGAACTTGCGGTAGAAGATATCCACCCGCACATGGCCGTCGCGTTGCAGGGTGTAGGCGGCGCCGAGGGTGAACAGGGCGCCGTGCAGATAGATGACGGCCTCCTGAATGGCGATGGAACCAATATCAAAGCCGTAGCGCAGCACCACCACCAGCGCAGTGAACACCGCCATGATCACCAGCAGCCAGGCCAGTGCCCGGCCGGTGGCGGCGGTGAAGCAGTCGATCGCGACGATGAGGGCCTGCACTCGGGGCATTGTTATTGGGCTTTTGCAACAGTGGGGCGCAGCGTATCATAGCCGGGCTGCCCAGGTGAAAGCCCGTTCGTTCCGGCAAGAGGATTCATGCTCACTGTTATTTCCCCGGCCAAGACGCTGGACTTTGATACCCCGCCCCACACCCGCAAGGCCACCCAGCCCGAATTCCTGGGGCGCGCCGCCGAGCTGGTGGGCGACGCCCGCGCGCTGTCCCCGACGGCCATCCGCGAGCTGATGGGTGTCAGCCAGAACATCGCCGAGCTCAATCACGCGCGGTTCATGAACTGGTCCACACCCTTCTCGCTGGACAATGCCAAGCAGGCGCTGCTGGCCTTTCGTGGCGATGTCTACACCGGGCTCGATGCCGACAGCCTCGACGCCGCGCAGCTCGGCTTTGCCCAGAAGCACCTGCGGATTCTGTCCGGCCTGTACGGCCTGCTGCGTCCGCTGGATCTGATTCAGCCCTATCGCCTGGAGATGGGGCTCAAATTCGCCAATCGCGGTGGTGCCAACCTGTACCAGTTCTGGGATACGCAGATTACCAAGTCCCTCAATGCTGCCTTGAAGAAATCCGGTAGTGCGGTGCTGGTTAATCTCGCCTCCAACGAGTACTTCCGCGCGATCAAGCCGGGGCAACTGGATGCGGAAGTCATCACGCCGGTGTTCAAGGACCTGAAAAACAACAAGTACAAGGTCATCAGCTTCTTCGCCAAGAAAGCGCGTGGGCAGATGGCCCGCTATATCATCGAGAGTGAACTTGACGATGTGGCGCAGCTGAAAAAATTCCGGGTGGATGGCTATCGCTATAACGCGGGTGAATCCAGTGCCCGCGAGCTGGTATTTACCCGCGACCGGCCGCCATCGGCCTAGACACCGACGATCCGGCTCGATGTCCACGATAACAACAGGGAGCCCCGATGAGTGAACCCGTCTTCAGTGTGGCCATTATCGGTGCCGGCATGTCCGGTCTGTGCATGGGCATCCAGTTGCGCCAGCGCGGTATCGACGATTTCGTGATTGTGGAAAAATCCGCCGGCGTCGGCGGCACCTGGTACGACAACACCTACCCAGGGGCCTGCTGCGATGTGCCTTCGGTGCTCTACAGTTACTCCTTTGAGCCCAACCCCTGGTGGTCGCGCAAATACGCACCCCACGACGAGATTCGCGCCTACTTCGAGCACTGTGCCGACAAATACGGCCTGCGAGAGCGACTGCGCCTGAGTACTCCCGTGCAGTCGGCGCGCTTTGACGAGGTGCGTGGGCTCTGGCGGCTCGCCCTGCCGGATGGCGAGGTCATCGAGGCGCGGACACTGGTCAGTGGACTGGGCCAACTCAACCTGCCACACATACCGGCCTTTCCCGGCGCCGGCCGCTTCGCTGGCGAGACTTTCCATTCCGCGCGCTGGAATCATGATGTGCCGCTGGCGGGGAAACGGGTGGCGGTGATCGGCAATGCCGCCAGTGCCCTGCAGTTCATTCCCCATGTGGCGCAGGAAGCGGCCCAGGTCCATATCTACCAGCGCAGTGCCAACTATGTGGTCAAGCGCAATGACCGGGCCTATACCTCGCAGGAGCAACAGCGCTTTTCCCGTTTGCCCTGGCTGCAGAAACTGCATCGCCTGGGGATTTTCCTGTGGGGCGAGAGCGTGTACCTGATGGCGCTGCGCCGGCACAGCCTGCTGCGCCCGCTGGGAGAAAAGTGGTGCCTGAACTTTCTGGACGAGGAGGTCAGTGACCCCCGGTTGCGGGCCGCGCTTACCCCCGACTATCCGGTGGGCTGCAAGCGCCTGCTGGTGTCGGACGATTACTACCGGGCGGTGTCCCGGGACAATGTCGAACTCGTAACGTCACCGATCACCGGCATCGCCAGCGGCGGCGTCACCAGCGAGGACGGCCGCGAGCGGCCGGTGGATGTGATCATCTACGGTACCGGTTTTCGCGCCGGCGACATGCTCAGCGGCGTGCAGTTTATCGGCACCGGCGGTGTCGACCTGCGCGATACCTGGCGCGACGGCGCCGAGGCCTACCGGGGTGTGTGCGTGGCGGGTTTCCCCAATTTCTTCATGCTCTACGGCCCCAACACGAATCTCGGGAGCAACTCCATTATTTTCATGGTGGAGCGGCAGGTAAACTACGTGCTGGCCTGTATCGAAAAGCTGTTGCGGCACCAGCTCGGCAGTATCGACGTCAACCCCGGCGTTATGCGCGAGTACAATCGTAACATCCAGCGCGACCTGGACAAGACGGTGTGGGTCACCAGTTGCGACAGCTGGTACAAGAATGAAGCCGGCAAGGTGATCAACAACTGGCCCTATCCTACCAGCTGGTACTGGTGGCACATGCGCGGGCCGGATTTCAGTCACTTCGATATGCGTGTGTAGGGGTGCGTTGTGGAGGGCCTGCCGTTTTCCCAGTCCTGCGAGAACAACAAGGGCCCTATCCTTGCGCATCTGCAACGACTGCTGGTCGACTGCGACAAGGTGCTGGAGCTGGCCGCAGGTACCGGTCAGCATGCCAGCTGGTTCGCCACTCATTTGCCCCACCTCATCTGGCAACCCAGCGACTTGCACCGCAACCTGCCGACTCTGGCGCCGCGCTGCGCCATCCATGAAGGCGGCAATCTGCTGCCGCCCCTGGCCCTGGATGTTTGCCAGCACCCCTGGCCGGTGGCGGTGCCCGCCGCGGTGTTCACTGCCAACAGCTTTCACATCATGCCCTTTGCCGCCGTGGCCCAGTGCTTTAGCGAGCTGGGCCGCCGCGCGCAGCCGGGCACCCTGCTCTGTGTTTACGGACCCTTCAACTACGGCGGTCGCTACACCAGTGACAGCAATGCACGCTTCGACCAGTGGCTGGCGGCCCAGCACACGGACAGCGCCATCCGCGATTTCGAGGCGGTGAACGAACTAGCGCAACAGGCGGGTTTTGCGCTGCTGGAGGACAATCCCATGCCCGCCAACAACCGATTGCTGGTGTGGAAGAGGGGCTTTTGCACCAATCCGATATTGGGCTGCGCCGATACCGCGCAGACTGCGCGCTAAATCAGGACTCACACCGGCCATGGTCTTGCACTTGGAACTTTGAGAGAAGAGAAGACAGGGTGCCCCTGAAAGAAAGCCAGATCGAGCAGGCGCTGATCGGCAGGCTTGAAGCCCTCAAATACCGCTACCGTCCCGATATCCGCGACAAGGTCACCCTGGAGCAGAACTTCCGCGACAGGTTCGAGGCGCTGAACCGCGTTCGCCTCACGGACGCCGAATTTGCCCGGCTGCGCGATGAAATCATCAGTGCCGATGTCTTCCAGGTTTCCAAAACCCTGCGCGAGTACGGCTATTTTCAGCGTGAAGATGGCACGCCGCTGCACTACATGCTGGTCAACATCAAGGACTGGTGCAAGAACGAGTTCGAGCTGATCAACCAGTTGCGTATCAACACCGACAATAGCCACCATCGTTATGACGTGATCCTGCTGATCAACGGCCTGCCGCTGGTGCAGATAGAGCTAAAAACCCTGGGGCTCAACCCGCGCCGGGCCATGGAGCAGATCGTCCACTACAAGAACGAGCCCGGCAATGGCTATACCAACACCCTGCTGTGTTTCATGCAGTTGTTTATTGTCAGCAACCGAGAAAATACCTGGTACTTCTCCAACAACCACAGCCAGCACTTCGCCTTCGACGCCGACGAGCGTTTTTTGCCCCTCTACCAGTTGGCGGCACAGGACAACCAGAAAATTCCCCATCTGGATGACTTCGCCGACGCCTTTCTGGCCAAGTGTACCCTGGGACAGATGATCAGCCGCTACATGGTGCTGGTGGCCAGCGAACAGAAGCTGTTGATTATGCGTCCGTACCAGATCTACGCGGTCAAGGCCATTGTCGATTGCATCCACCAGAACCGGGGTAACGGCTACATCTGGCACACTACCGGCAGTGGAAAAAC
>JBKDZQ010000034.1:0-4849 GCA_047971325.1 Parahaliea sp. | reverse complement strand
CCGCAGCCAGCAGTTGGACCCGCTGGAGCTGCCCAACACCATGCCCCTGCGGGAGCGCTGTATCATGCTCTCCCAACTGCAGGTGTGGCAGGATGCCTTCCAGCGTATGAGCACCGAAGTTGTCAGCATCCTGTCGGAAAATACCGATCTACTCAAACACTGGTGCGAGTTCGCCCGACAGCCGGAACACTCCGCGGTGGATTGACCAATCCGCTGCAACGCTGGCGCACGACATCCAGCGCCCGGCCATGCTATCTCAGCAGGAACCCTGCGTCCCGACGAGATAGCGCGACCAGGTAACCGCGCGCGGACAACACCCTGCTCAGTCTTCGTCGGCAGGGCGTCGACCTTCCTTGCCGGTTACGATGCGAATGGTGCGCTGGCAGGTGTCCAGCCAGGGTACCTGGGGGTCGGTCCGCAGCACCCGTACATACCCACCCTCGGTGCGGCAGCAGATACTGGTTTTGTTGGGTGTCCAGTCACCCTCTGCGGTCCTGGGCTTGCGCGTGCTGTAGAACCACAAACCGCGGTAGTCCTGCATCACATAGCGAGCCTCAGCTGGCAGGTAAACTTTTTTGCCACCGATTACAGCGAAAACTTCCAGTGCCGAAACGGGCTTGTCACCCATTTCTCCTGTAGGTGTCATAGTCAACATTCCCTAGTCCCCTTCCGTACTTCGAGCGTTTCATTAGTGAACGGAAACGTGTTGTCTCCGTGCACTGCCCCAGTTGTTGGTAGTTTTACGCGCAACTTAGTCCGTTTGCGCATGTTAGTTATATGTCGGCTGAATTCGCTTGACAACGATTTTGCGTCACCGCATCCGTCAAACTTTCGAAGTGCGGTGTTTTCCTGCCTTTTTTTTTCGACAAACCCGGTTTCAACGCCAAATATTTGGCACCGAGGTCAAATTTTTACCGAAATAAACTGCAGAAATTGGCGGCCGGACGGCCAGGTACTGCGGGGGGTCAGATTAGGTAATCAGTTCCAGTTGGGGCGAGCCATCGCGGTTGCTACTCAGGGGTTTTAGCGGAATAGCGCCGGGATTGCGCAGCAATTCCCCGGCCTGTTCAACCGAACTCATCAGCATGTACAGGGACAGCGCCGAACGGCCCTCGACACTGGCAGCGTGGCGCGCCAGTTCCTCGATGTCACTCTCCTTGATCAGCTCCAGCAGCACGGCATTGGTGAGGTAGTCGCGAATGATCTGGCGATTGACCTGGTCCTGCAGATAGCGCTGGTAGCCGGTGTCAGAAAAAACGCGGTTGAGGGTGTCAATTTCCCCTTCCGTCAGTTTTTTCTGGGTAAAGGGCATGTTATTGCGGCCAAAGGCGCTGTCGATGCGCTCCACCAATTGATCAAGCTGCACGCTATCCACATACTCTCCCATCATATCGCTCAGGCGCCAGGGGCGACCACAAGCCGGGTTGCTGTTGTTGTTTCTTCATCCACGGGCCAGGGCGCCAGCAATCTCCTCCTGCAGGGCCAGCAGGTCGGGCACCTGGTAGATCACATTGCGCCAACGAAAGGCCCCCAGCGCCTGGGGCATGGCCTCCTGCGGACAATCCTCCATTTCGCGCTCCGGCACCAACTGCAGGCCCAGGCCCAGGCCGCGCAGGGCAATACCGAAATAGGGGCAACCCCTGTCCTCGACACCCAGCATCACCGCCACCAGGCCGGAACCGTCCCGCGGCTCCCGCCAGCGGACCTGGCCGGCCCGGCCCAGGTCGACCACGGGCACCTGCTGGCCGCGCCACAGCAACTGGGCCGGCGGCGTCTCCGCCACCTCGTACAGAGTAACAATCTCCGCCAGGCAAGTCTGGGGCACAGCCCATATTTCCCGCCCGGAGCAGGGCAGAAACAGGCATCTTGCGATGTTGGTATCAGTTATGCTCAAGGTCAGTGAATCTGCAGTTTACGGCCGGTGAGTTCGGAGATCTGTTCCACCAGGGCCTTGAAATTAAAAGGTTTTCCCATGTAGCCATTGCATCCTGCCTCCTGGGCCAGCGCGCGGTGCTTGGGGCCGGTACGGGAGGTTATCATAATAACCGGCAAATGCTGGAAACGTTCCGACTTGCGAATCTCCCGCAGCGTCTGGATTCCGTCCTTGACCGGCATCTCCACATCCAGCAGCACCACATCCGGCAGGCGGTGGGCACTGCTCAAAAGGTCGATCGCGACCAGGCCATTCTCAGCGGTCACGGTCTCGGCGCCCACCGTATCGAGCTGGCTGGTGGTCACCATGCGCTGGGTCCGGGAGTCGTCGACCACCAGCACCAGCAGGCGTTCGCCCTCCCGGCGCCCCAGTGCCGCCGCCGACATCGAGGCATCGGCAAGGCTTTTCACCAGCACGTTGAGGTCCATGGCCACGATGGCCTGGCCATCGGAGGTGGTGGCGCCACCCATAACCCCTCGCACCTGGGCAAACTGGGCGCCCAGGGAGCGAATCACCAGCTCCAGGGCCTCTTGCACGTTGTCCACGGCAATCGCCATGTAGCGCTCAGCACTGCCGGCGACAATCACCGGCACCGTGGCTCCGTGCCAGCTGCCGGGGTCCGGCAGGGCGGCACCGCTGCACAGGGTCGCCAGATAGGCCGGCTCGCACTGCATGTCCAGCACCGGCAGCCGTTCACCGGCGGCGATAGTCCGATAGAAATCCGCCACCGGCACATGCTCGACCGCCACCAGGCCGTTCAGCGGAATGGCGTAGGAGTTCTCCCCGGCACTGACCAGCAGGGCACCATTGACGTTGACGTTGGAAGGCACCCGCACGGTAAAGGCCGTGCCACACCCCGGCGTCGACTCGATTTCGATGTCGCCGCCGAGCTTGTGCAGTTCCGCCAGCACGATATCCATACCCACCCCGCGACCAGAAATCTCACTCAGACGGCGGGCGGTGGAAAAGCCCTTGTGGAAGATCAGGCGTAGCGCCTCGCGATCACTGAGCTGGGCGGCCCCCAGATCCAGGCCGCGCTTGATCGCCGTTTCCCGCAGCATGTCCGGATCCATGCCGCGACCGTCATCTTCCAGGCGCACCAGATAGTCGGAGCCGTCCTGCTGCACATCGATGCTGATCAGCCCCGCTTCCGGCTTGCCGGCGGCCCGGCGCTCTTCCGGCATTTCGATACCGTGGTCCAGCGCGTTGCGCACCATGTGTTCCATTATGATCTGACAGCAGACATAGCTGTCGCGATCCAGCTTGCCGACTTCGTTCAGCACTCTGAAATTAACCAGCTTGGCCAGGTCGGTGGCGACGGTGCGCACGATGCGGCGCAGGCCGGGCACCAGGCGCGCCACCGGAATCACCCGCGCGTCGCGAATGGACGAGCCGAGGGAAGTAATCACTGAGGCCTGCTGCTTGAGCAGGGCCTCGGTCGAGGCCGACTGGCGACTGGATACGCGAATCAGGTCATCCAGATCCTCGATGGCCTCACGCAGAATATTGGCCGCCTCCTGCAATTCCGTGTAGCGGTCCATCTCCAGGGCGTCCAGTTCCATGTCCACCCGGCTGCCGCGGGCGGTCACATTGAACAGCGCGCGATCGGTAATCTTGGTGATGTGAGAGCGCACCGAGGACAGACGCGCCTGCAGCTCCGCCGTGGCGCGCTTGCCGCGCAGAATACTCTGGGACGAGCGCACCCCGAGCTGCTGGGCCTGGTTGTTCAGGTTGAGCAGGTGGTCCAGCGATTCGGAGGTCAGGCGGACCGTCTGCTGGCCGCCGAGCACATTGGCTGCCTCATCCCCTTGCCGCTTGTCCCTCTGCTTTTTGCGCGGCGCCGGCGAGCGTGTCTTGGCCGCCACCCGGTCACCACCCCCGCCGCCGGCTGCGGCCGGTTTGCGTTCGCTCCTGACCAGGGGCAGCTCACTGGCGATGTCGCTGCCGGTGTTCTGAATATGGCTGAAACCATTGGCCGCCGCATCCAGCCAGGCATTGACGATGCGGAAATACTGCTCGCTCTCGCCATCCGCCGGACGGGACAGCCCCTCCAGCAGGGTTTCGAAATTGTGGATCAGGGTGCCGTAGCGCTGGAGGCCAACACCCTTGGC
Source organism: Parahaliea sp. (assembly GCA_047971325.1). GTDB lineage: Bacteria > Pseudomonadota > Gammaproteobacteria > Pseudomonadales > Halieaceae > Parahaliea. The sequence continues at coordinate 805 of JBKDZQ010000034.1, read as the reverse complement.
AATGCCCTTGAGGGTGTGCAGCACACGCGGCACCACCTCGCGCCCGGCCGGGGAATCGATATCCTGCTCCCACTGGCCGATGGCCTCCTCCAGCTTCTCCAGCTCCACCGCCCCTTCCTCCACAAAGGCGTCGAGGAACTCCCTGAACACCTCTGCGGTGCTGCGGCTGGTATAGTTGAACTTGATGTGCGCGGGCACACACCAGTGCGGTATTTCCGGCTCCTTGCTGCCATCGTCGACCCCCTTCGCCACCGGCTCGATCGCTTCTGTCTGCGGTTCCACCGCCTCCTCATCAGCGCTCCCTTCGTCGATGGCAAAGATTTCCATGACGAAGTCGGACATTTCGTCGACATCCGCATCCACCACCCCGAGGCTGTCAAACAGGGCCTCGACATCCGCTTCCGGCAGAGGGTTGATATCGGTATCCCAGTCATCCAGTTCCTCGGCGGAGAAAATACTGGGTGCGACATGGCTGTCATTGGCGGATTCAAAGTCCGCGGAGAAATCCCCGGCGGTGCCCTTGCCGTCCAGGTCGAAGTCGAACAGTGGCTTTTTCCCCGCCTTCGGCAGGGGGTTGGGCGTCACCACCGGGGTGCGCTCGATCACCGGCGGGGTAAAGTCCGGTGCCAGCAGGTTGTTGCAATTGTCGCCATTGGCCCGCCACACCAGACGCAGGCGCAGCACCCCCCGCTCGTTCTCGGGAAGCTGGGACATGGCGGCCGGAACCTCGGGATACACCTCGGCAATCGGCAGATAACCCTCGTCCACACACTGCTGGCAGGACAGGGGGTCCACCGCCAGCATG
>JBKDZQ010000033.1:0-4521 GCA_047971325.1 Parahaliea sp. | reverse complement strand
TCTCCGGATTGTCGAGGCTCGGGTCGTACTTGCCCTTGCTGTAATTGTGCAGTACGTCGCCAAAGGCCGCCATTGCCACGTTGGGGTCTTCGGAGGTAATGCGCGGTGCCAGCGGGTGCTTGCTCATCGGGCTGGAGGGATCCTCCATCAGCCGGAACACCCCCATCCATTCGGCGTGGTCGGACACGGCGTAGAAGTCCAGTGCTTTGGGCGTGCGGAAATCCGGCCCCCTGGCGCTGCCCCTGATGGTTTCGCCCTGGGCCCAGCGGTAGGCGTCGGCCGGGGTGTTGAGAGTGCCGTTGGTGAACGCGTCGAAAGAATAGTTGGTATGGATATGGACGGCACCAAAGTAAACCTCGGTGGGTGCGGCCAGCGCGTTCTGGGTGCCGGTCAGCAGGCTGCCGGCCAGGGCCAACGCCAGGAAGCGGTGACGGCGTGTGCGGGGATGCCTCATGGTAACCTCCTTTTTTTAGACGTTACGGCAGGCGCAGTATAGCCCGGGGGCACGGTGCGGTGCATCTGTGGCCGGTGCGGGGTTCCCGGGTTTTTCGTTGCAGGGCGGGTGCGTGGGAGGTCGGACTCCCTTCAGGGCAGATCGGGAGTGCTACTGCTGGCGTCGATGAGCATGCAGTCGGTGCAGCTGGATTTTACCGCCTCGCAGCCGGCGCGGTGGGAGGCGAGGTCCAGGCAGCGGAATTCAGAGGCCGCGATACTGCGGTTCCTGAGCAGACGGTGAAGTACCGCTACCGACAGCTCCAGTTGTACAGTAATGTCCACGCTTCGTCCCTCCCGCCGTGTCAGTGCAGTCGTTGTTGTCCACGCCCGCAGTTCGGGCGCAGCCGCACCGCGCTGGTAGAGACGGCGGGCGCGGTCATCGGCGCCAGTTGCTCGCAGGCGTGGCGCACGCACTGTTCCTGGATGCCACAGGCCAGCAAGTGCTCCAGGCAGGCGATGGCGTGGTGGGCCGCCTCGGAGGCGTTGCCGTGGGCACCCTGGCGGCGCAGCAGGCGGCCGAGCAGCAAGGTGCTGTGGGTAAAGCGGACAATGTCGTCGCTGTCCGGGCCGGGGCGAACATTCAGTATCAGCTCGGCGGTTTCCATGGCACAGCCGGCCTGGCGGATGGCCAGCTCGTCCCGGTGCTGCTGCTCCAGTTTCAGACCCTGCTGGTAGCACTGCAGCCAGGTGTAAAGGGCGGCCACTGGATCGGAGCTCAGCCAGCGACGGTGACGAACGCAGAGGAATGACATTTTCATTATCCGGCCTCGGGAGGTGACTGACTCTCTAACAATAATGAGAACGATTTGCGTTTTCAATCCTTGCCGATGAAATTTCCTTGATTTCGGCCAGGTTCTACCATGATTGTACTGATTGGCGTGATTGTTCCGGGGCTTCCTCCCGCCCTTTGCCTGCCCGGTCAGGAGCGCTACCATGGCCCGCCTCATCAATGACCGCGGGTAACATGCCATGACCCAGACCCAAGCTCCGGGTTCCTTCGACCTGCTTGCCAGCACCCACGAGGTGTTCAACCAGTCCCCTGCGCTGGAGGGCTACAACAGTTACACCGGCGATAGCGCGCTGCGTGAACTGGTGCACTACCACGGTGCAGGCTGGGCGGAGCAAACCCTGCAGGACCACGGAGCGCGCTGCGGCAGTGCCGAGGTCTACCAGTGGGCGGGGCTCGCCAATCTGCACAAGCCCCGCTTTCAGTCCCACGACCGCCAGGGCTACCGGGTGGACGAGGTGATCTATCACGAGTCCTACCACCGGCTGATGGCGCTGGGTCTGGAGGCCGGCCTGCACAGCAGGCCCTGGACGGAGCCAGGCCCGGGAGCGCATGTCGCGCGGGCGGCTCAGTACTACCTGCAGGCGCAGGTGGAGTCCGGTCACGGCTGTCCGCTGACCATGACCTTCGCCGCAGTGCCCAGCCTGCGCCTGACGCCGGAACTGGCCGGGCGCTGGTTGCCGAAGGTCCTCAATCCTGCCTACGACCCCCGCAACGTACCGCACACGCAAAAGCAGGCGCTGACCATCGGCATGGGCATGACCGAAAAGCAGGGCGGTTCCGATGTCCGCGCCAATACCACCACCGCCCGCGCGCTCGGTGCCGGTGGCCCGGGCCAGGCCTACGAGCTGGTGGGCCACAAGTGGTTTACCTCGGCACCCATGTGCGACGCCTTTCTGGTGCTGGCCCAGGCCGGGGGCGGTTTGTCCTGCTTCCTGGTGCCGCGCTGGCGGGAGGACGGCAGCAAGAACCCCATCCAGGTACAGCGCCTGAAGGACAAGATGGGCAACGTGTCGAATGCCTCCTCGGAGATCGAACTGCGTGGCGCCCTGGGCTGGCTGGTGGGGGAAGAGGGGCGCGGGGTGCCCGCCATTATCGAAATGGTGGCCATGACCCGCTTCGACTGCATGATCGGCTCCGCCGCCGCCCAGCGCCAGGCGCTGGCACAGGCGGTCAATCACGCCAGCGGGCGCTCGGCGTTCGGCAAGCGCCTGATCGACCAGCCGCTGATGCGCAATGTGCTGGCCGACCTGCAACTGGAGGTGGAGGGCGCTCTGGCACTGACCCTGCGCATGGGCGAGGCGCTGGATCGCAGCCTGGCCCCTGGCGGCAGCGAGCACGACCAGTTGCTGCTGCGCCTGGGCCTGCCCACCGGCAAGTACTGGATCTGCAAGCGCACTCCCGGCCATGTGTACGAGGCCATGGAGTGCCTGGGCGGCAACAGCGTCACCGAGGATTTCATCACTGCCCGCCTGTACCGAGACGCCCCCATCAACGCCATCTGGGAGGGTTCCGGCAACGTCCAGGCCCTGGACATGCTGCGGGCCGTCAGTCGCAGCCCGCAGGTGCTGGAAGCCTGGTTCGCCGAGCTGGCCACCACCCGCGGCGCCCATGCCGGGCTGGATGCCGCGCTGCGGCGCCTGCAGGAGGCGGTGAGTGACGCCGATCAGCGGGAGTACCGCGCCGGCCACATCGTCGAACAGCTGGCGCTGACCCTGCAGGCCAGCCTGCTGCTGCGCTCGGGCAATACGGCGGTGGCGGAGGCCTTTGTCGCTTCAAGGCTGGGGGGAGAGGGGGCGCGCAACTACGGCTGCCTGCCGGTGGGCCTGGCGGTGGAAACCCTGCTGGACCGGGCCGATCCCCGTCAGTGATTGAACAGCTCACTGGTCCTGTGGCGGCTGGAACCGCGTAGCCTGCGGATGCGAATCAGTTATCGTTTCTAGCCCGGTCCGGCTGGCAGGTGTTGGGAATTGGGTTAAGCTGTGGCCGCCTCTACCCGGAGGAACCATTCACTGGACCATTCACTGGACTACAGGGAGACCATCCATGGCCGGCAAATTCGAACTCAAGCAGGGTGACAGCGGTAAATTCAGCTTCAATCTTAAATCGGGCAATGGCCAGGTCATCCTGACCAGCCAGACCTACGAGAGCAGGTCCAGCGCTGTTGCGGGGATCGAATCCGTGCGCAAGAACTCCGCTGATGACAAGCGCTTTGAGCGCAAGAAAGCCAGGGATGGTTCACCCTTTTTTGTGCTGACGGCCACCAATGGCCAGACCATCGGCAAGAGCCAGATGTACTCCAGTGAATCGGCGATGGAGAACGGTATCAAGTCGGTAAAAAGTAACGCGGCAGATGCCGCGATAGACGACACCACCGGCACCTGAGGCATTCATCGCCGCCAGCGCGCCAGCAGGGGCAATGACATCAGGTGTGTGGAGTTCCACGCGCCGCCCGCTGCTGCTACACTGCCCGGACTCTGACAGCAACTCCCGCGGGGTTGGAATAATCAACGGTGACAGGTTTTAGATCACTGGCCAGTGTACTGCCGGTTCTGCTTCTTGCGGGCTGCGAAACGACCCCGGTACAGGTGGAGCAGCCTCCAGCCTGCCCACCGGCGCCCGTTATCGAATGCCCGGTGTGTGAGGAACGTGCCTGCCCGGAGCCGGCCGTGCTGGAAAAAGTGGTGACCAGGACGGTGCCGGCTCCAGTACCCGTCAAGCCCGCGCTGGTGCGCGCCGGCAAGCTGAACCTGCCGGTTATCGGCCTTGAAGAATGGGCTACCATCGAGGTGGACCAGCCCAACGCCACCGGCCTGCAGCTCAGGGCGCGCATCGACACCGGTGCCGAGGGTACTTGGCTGTCCGTGCTGAGCGTCAGCGAGCAGGAACAGGATGGCCAGCTCTATGTCCGCTTCGAACTGCCGGCGGGCGAGGAGAAAAATGAAGGTCAGCACAGTCTGGAGGCTCCGGTGCAGCGCAGTGTGAACATCAAGCGCCAGGGCGAAAACGGGCGGCGCTATGTCATCAGGCTGTGGTTGAAAATCGGCGGCAGTCGCGCGCTGGTCGATGTCAATCTGGTAGCGCGCGATGGTGGCAAGGCGCCACTGCAGGTTGGCCGCAATTTCCTGACCGATGAGGCCATTGTCGATGTCGGCCAGCGCTATATTGCCAACTAGATCGCCAACAAGAGCCCAAGCATGACAGCGTCCCGCGTCAAGATTATCCTGGTTGCCAGCGTA
>JBKDZQ010000032.1:0-4831 GCA_047971325.1 Parahaliea sp. | reverse complement strand
TCCCCCAGCGCCAGCAGGGACACCGGGCGCAGCAGGCCACCACTGGCAAACACGGTGTAGGCGCGGGCCAGTTGCAGGGGAGTGACGGTAAGGCCGTAACCGAAGGCCAGGGTCACCTCCTCGATCCGGCTCCAGCGCCGGCGGACCGGCAGCAGGCCGCTGCTCTCCCCGGGGAAGTCGGTATCCAGCGATTGGCCAATGCCCAGCCGCTGGAACACCTGCCACACCGGGTCGTGGCCGATGTCGAGGGCGATGCGGGTCACCCCGACCTGGCTGGATTTCTCGATGACTCGGGACACGCTGATCTCACCGTAGTCACGCGGATCCACCAGGGTTTTGCCGCCCACCCGGATGCGACCGGGGGAGGTATCGATCAGGGTATCGATGGTGTATCTGCCGCTCTCCAGTGCCGCCACCAGGGTCAGTGGCTTCATGGTGGAACCGGGCTCGTATTCATCGAGCATGGCGCGGTTGCGGGTACCACCAGGCTTGATGCTGGTGCGCAGATTGGGGTTGTAGACCGGGTAGCTGACCATGGCCAGCACCTCCCCGGTACGGGCGTCCAGGGTCACCACCGCGCCGGAGTCGGCCTGGGTCAGCTGTACCGCCCGGCGCAGTTCCCGCTGCTGCAGGTATTGCAGGCGCAGGTCGATGGACAGGCGCAGGTCCTGACCCGGGCGCGCCGGCTGCATCACACCGATGTCGCGCACCACATCATGGTGGAGATCCCTGATGATCTGCTTCCTGCCCGGCACTCCCCGCAGCCATTGATTGTAGGTCAGCTCCAGCCCGGCGATACCCTCGCCGTCGGCATTGGTAAAGCCCACCAGTTGCCCTGCCGCCTCTCCCGCCGGATAGTAGCGCTGGTATTCGGGTTCGCCACCCACTCCCTGGATTTTCCGCGCCAGTATTTTCCGCGCCTCGTTCGGCTTCATATAGCGGCGCAGGTACATGAAGCGCTTGCCGGCGTAGCGCTGCAGCTTCGCTTCCAGTTCCGCCAGCGGCATATCCAGCGCCCGCGCCAGCGCGGGGGCATCCACCAGGTTGTGCGGATCAACCCACAGGGAAATCGCCGGTGTGCTCACCGCCAGCGGCTCGCCACGGCGATCGGTGATCAGCCCGCGATAGGCGGGAATGCGCACAGCGCGCACGGCGCGCTGATCGCCCTGGTTCTTGAGAAATTCACGACCACCCTCGATATCCAGCACCTGTAGAGTCAGGATGCGCCCGAGCAGCAGCAGCGCCAGGCACAGCAGCGCCGCCGCCACCAGATAGAAGCGCCAGGGCGCTGCCACCGCCGCCGGGGCCTGCCCGTGCCGGCTCACGGCGCCACCACCTTCAGTTGCTGCAGGGTCGGCGGGTGCATGCCGAGCTCGCCGGTAGCCACTTTTTCCACCCGGCTGTAAGAGGCCCAGGCACTCTCCTCCAGCAGCAGGCGACTGTACTCCTCCTGCAAGAACCAGTGGTCGTCGTCCAGCCGCTGCAGCTCCTGATAGAGCTGGCGACAGCCGTGGGAGCTGTAGATCACCGCAAAGGCCGACACCAGCAGTGCCGCCAGGCTGGCCAGCAGCGCCACTTTCAGACCCGCGCCCGGCACCGCGTTGTCGCGGACGGCGGCCATCAGGCGAGTTTCTCCGCCACCCGCAGCACCGCGCTGCGAGCGCGCACGTTGCCAGCGACCTCATCGGCACTGGCGCGCAGGGCCTTGCCCACCAGCTTCATGCGACGATTGAGGGCGCTGTCGGGCACCGGCACACCGGGGGGCAGGGACTCACCGCGGGCCATGTCGCGCATGAAGCGCTTGACCATGCGATCCTCCAGCGAGTGAAAGCTGATCACCACCAGCCGGCCACCCGCCGCCAGCAGATCCAGGGCGCTGTCCAGCAGGGCCTGCAGGTCTTCCAGCTCACAGTTGATGAAAATACGGATGGCCTGGAACGAACGTGTGGCCGGGTGTTTGTGCTTTTCCCAGCGCGGGTTGGCGGCGGACACGATGTCCGCCAGCCGGGCAGTGGTGGCAATCGGTTCCACACTGCGCTCGGCGACGATGGCGCGGGCGATGCGGCGGGAGAAGCGCTCCTCGCCGTACTGGTAGAGCACATCGGCGATCTCGCCCTCGCCGGCGCGGGCCAGCCACTGGGCGGCGGTCTCGCCGCTGCTGGTGTCCATGCGCATATCCACCGGACCGTCGTGCTGGAACGAAAAACCGCCTTCGGCGGCATCGAGCAGGGGACTGGACACCCCGAGATCCAGCAGAATGCCGTCAACTGCGCCGATCCCCATCCGGCGCAGTTGACGGGGAAGCAGAGCAAACGACCCGTGATAGAAACTAAAACGGGCTTCACTCCCTGCCAGCTGCTCGGCCTCGGCGACTGCCAGCGGGTCCTTGTCGACACCCAGCAAACGCCCGTCCGAACCCAGCGCGTCCAGTACCGCGCGGCTGTGTCCGCCGCGACCGAAGGTACCGTCCACATAAAAACCACTGCCTGTTGTCACCAGGGCTTCCACCGCCTCTCGCAACATTACCGTCTTGTGCATGTCCGGTCGCCTACAGTGCCAGCGACATCAGTTCCGGGGACAGCACGGCATTCGGACCGGATTCCTCCAGCGCCAGCTCGCACTCCTTCTGCCACAGCTCCTCGGACCACAGCTCCACCTTGTTGCCCTGCCCCACCAGCACCAGCTTCTTGTCCAGCCTGGCGTAGTCGCGCAGGGGCTGGGGCAGCACCATGCGGCCGCTGGTGTCGAGCTTGATATCGGTGGCAAAACCGAGAATCATCCTCTGGAAACGCTTGACATCAGGCTTGAGGCTGGGCAGGGCCTGAACATCCTTTTCAATTTCTTCCCAGCCAGGGAGGGGATATATGACCAGACAGCGGCTCTGGGTATCGATCGTCACCACGATCTCACCCGCGCATTCTTCCAGCAGGGGGTCGCGATGGCGCGTGGGCAGCGCCAGGCGCCCCTTCGCATCCATGTTGACCTGCTGTACGCCGCGGAACACTGTGCCTTACTCTCCACTTCTCGCCACCTGGATTACCGCGGAGCGCCACAAAAAACCAAAAAACCCCACTTCTCGACACTATAGGTGCGCCACGAATGCAGTGTCAAGCCGGGGAATCCAGAAAAACGTTGTAATTTCAGTGAATTAGCGCGACCTGAAGGCTTCCCGGAGCAACTTTCGGAGGCCTTTGGAGGGTCAAAAAATTACGCAAAACATGCGGGTAACCACAGTTCCTGAGAACCTACTTTAAGTTACAGTTTATTTTCTACCGATGCGGGGAGACTGGATAAAAAGCCCCTGGTACCCACTCGCGGGTACCAGGGGCCTTGCAGAGGTGTTGAGTCAGTCGATAAGCCGGGTTCTGTCGTGGACGACCATTCATCTGCGACAGGCGTCACCGCCTGCCTGTAGCGACCTACCCGAATCCACTGCGGGCCACAGCGTATGGATTCCTATTTGGTCTTGCTCCGAGTGGGGTTTACCATCGCCGCGCCTGTTGCCAGCCGCGCGGTGCGCTCTTACCGCACCATTTCACCCTTACCCGACCACGGGTGTGGCCTGGCGGTATCCTTTCTGTTGCACTTTCCGTAGGCTCGCGCCCCCCAGGTGTTACCTGGCACCCTGCCCTGTGGAGCCCGGACTTTCCTCCCCACCACAGCCGAAACCGTCGCGGAGCGATCGTCTGACCGACTCGGCGGCAAGACTACCCGCGCCAGCGGCGCGGGGCAAGCGCCGGGACTGTTAATCCTGCAACAGAAACTGGTAGAGCTGTTTTTTGCGCAAGCCGGTGAGCTCGGCCACCACCGCGGCGGCGCGCTTGCCCGGCAGTTCCTGTGCCAGGCGCCGCAGCAGGCGGGCGGTGTCGGCGTCGATATCGGCCTCGCCGCCCTGCCTGCGGGCGCCCGCCACCACCAGCACGATCTCGCCCCGCTGCTGGTTGGCGTCGCCGGCCACGACGTCGCGCAGTGCCGCCAGCGGCAGGCGGCGCAGGGTCTCGAAGGCCTTGGTGAGCTCCCGAGCCAGCAGGGCCTCGCGCTCGGCGCCAAAGGCCGCCACCATGTCCTCCAGGCTGGCCAGCACCCGGTGGGGCGCCTCGTAGAACACCAGGGTTTCGCCGCGCCCGGCCAACTCCCGCAGGCGCGTCAGCCGGGCCGCGCCCTTGCTCGGCAGGAAGCCCTCGAACAGGAAGCGGTCGGTAGGCAGCCCGGAGGCGCTCAGGGCGGCGATGGCGGCGCAGGGCCCGGGCAGCGGGATGACCGTGTGCCCCGCGGCCTGTGTGTCGCGCACCAGGCGATAGCCGGGGTCGGAGATCAGCGGGGTGCCGGCGTCGGATACCAGTGCCACCGCACCGCCCCCGGCGATGCAGGCCATGATGCGAGCGGCGGCGCGCTCGTCGGAATGGTCGTGGTAGGCGAGCACGGGTTTGTCAATGGCGTATTTTTCCAGCAGGTTGCGGGTGTTGCGGGTGTCCTCCGCCGCCACTAGATCCACCGCGGCCAGCACCTCCAGCGCCCGGCGGGTAATATCCCCCAGGTTGCCGATCGGTGTGGCCACCACATACAGTCCGGATTCCACTGCCACTGCTACGCTCTAACCTTGTGTTTTCATCCCAATGGCGCCTGATGGAACCTGCAGGCCGGCGCCGAAGCGGGCCTGGCCAGGCGTGACACCCCGTGAATACTTACCGGTATGCTCGAGCGCGACATCACAGTCTCGCCCGGGCCCGACAGGCCCCGCCCGCACCGACACCTGAATCGCACCTTGAGCCCATCCACGCGGCAACCGTCTTACACATCCGCACCATGCCGCTATAAAATGGGCGCCCAC
>JBKDZQ010000031.1:0-3803 GCA_047971325.1 Parahaliea sp. | reverse complement strand
CGGTGCACTCTGTATGTGGCAAGACGCACCTTGGTGCGTAATCCACGATACCGGGAGGCAGACCCCTCCCGCAAATTACCACGGTGCCTGATGCAGAGTGCGTCAGGCCATGATGTCTGATCTTGCCGGTACATCGGGGTGGCCGCGCTCCGGACCGGATCCCGGGGACAGTAGGGCCTGCCGGTCAGGTAGTTCGTATATTGTCTTTTCGTCAGCCTGCGGTTTGTGCCGACCCGATATCTTGGTATCGTCGTGCGTCCACTGACATTCCGCCGGAGAGCGGCATTGAGTTCCCGTCCCACCCACAGTTGCAGAAGAGTCACTGCCACTACCGTGGTGCAGCGCCTGGCTGTCTTTGCTTTGCTGTGGCTGTTGAGTGCCTGCTCCGGCTACCAGGTGAAGAATCTCGCCAAATCGGACATTGATCTGGTGGTGGACGAAGCCATCGTCGAGACCCGCAGGCTGGTGGGAGAGCTCACCATCAAGCTCTACGGACGCAATCCCGGTGAACTGGCCAGGAATCCCGGCATGACGATCGAGGGCCGGCTGGCCCAGTTGAAGGTCAACGAGCGCCAGTTGAAGTTTTCCGAGCTGGGAGGGCGCCAGAGCATCGATGCCATGAATCTGGCCTTCGACCCCGGATTCCGGGGCGATCGCGTATTCGCGCTGATCGCCGGGCTGGGGGGCATGCTGCGCCAGGCCTATAACTACCGCCCCGAATTTTTCATGGTCGATACCCTGAACGCCGAAGCCCTGGCTACCAGCGCCCGCAATGTGGAAGTGCTGGTGTGGAAACTGAAAACCGCGCGTGACAGTCGCGGCCAGCTCCTGCTGGTGACCCACGAACGCAACGGCGTGGTCGACAACCTCAGCTTCGAACGCCTGTTCGGCAAACTCATCGCCCTGCAGGACCTGCTGGCGAAGGTGGCGGCGGACGCCGATAGCCGCCTGATCAACTCCGCCGTACACGCCGCCTCCACGGTGTTCATTCCCCTGCCGATTTAAGCCTTTGGCGGCCTGAGGCGTTGTTGTGCCTCAGCGCGGGGCGCTGGCGGCGTAATCCATGGCAAAGCCCACCAGGGTGCGCACGCCGACCATCATGGCGTCTTCGTCGAGGTCGAAATAAGGCGAGTGGTTGGCCGGCCGCTGTGCACGCGGTAACGAGGGTTTGCCCACCCCCAGGTGGAGAAACAGCCCCGGGATATGTTGCTGGAAATAGCCGAAATCCTCCGCTCCGGTAATGGCGTTGCCCTCCTGTACCCGGCCCTGCCCGGCGGCCCATTCCAGGGTTGGCAGCATGCGCCGCAGCAGGGTCGGGTCGTTGACGGTGACCGGTGCCGCGGTGGCGATTGTGACCTCGGCGGTGGCGCCGTTGGCGCGGGCGATGGCAGCCACGGTGGTACGCAGCTTCTCGTGCAATTGCTCGCGCACGTCCATATCGAAGGTGCGCAGGGTACCGGTCAGCTCCACTGTGTCCGGAATGATGTTGCCGCGCACCCCACCGTGGATGCTGCCGATGGTGACGACCACCGGCCCCCGGGTAATGTCCAGCTGGCGTCCCGGAAGCCCCTGCAGGGCGGTGGTGATCTGGGCGGCGGTGTAGATCGGGTCCACCCCCAGCCAGGGCGAGGAGCCGTGGGTCTGGCGCCCGGTGACGGTGATGGCCAGGGTGTCCGCGGCCGCCATGAAGCCCCCCGCGCGGTAGGTCAGCAGGCCGGCATCGTTGGGCCACACGTGCAGGCCGAGGATGGCCTCCGGGGCTTTGTCACCACTGAGTAGCCCTTCTTCGATCATCAGTGCCGCGCCCCCCTGCTCGTCAGCCGGCGGGCCTTCCTCGGCCGGCTGGAACACGAAGATCACGGTGCCGGCGAGCTCGGCACGGCGCTCCGCCAGTACCCTGGCGGCTCCCAGCAGCATGGCCATGTGGGCGTCGTGGCCGCAGGCGTGCATCACCGGCACTTCGGCGCCGTTGTACTCGCCCCGGGCGAGGGAGGCGAAGGGCAGACCGGTGCGCTCCTGCACCGGCAGGGCGTCCATATCCGCCCGCAGGGCGATGACCGGCCCGGGCTTGCCCCCCGCCAGAGTGCCCACCACGCCGGTGTGAGCGACGCCGCTGGTCACCTCGTCCAGCCCCAGCTCGCGCAGCGCGGCGGCGATCTTCTTGGCGGTTTCGAATTCCCGGTTGGACAGCTCCGGGTGCTGGTGGAAGTCCCGGCGCCACTCGATGACCCTGGCCCTGGAGGCGTCGAGGGACTGTTCCAGCGCGTTTTCCCGCGCCTGGACGCCGCTGTTGGTGAGCAGGGCGCCGGTGAGCAGGGCTGTGCGAAGTGGGTGGCGCATGACATTCTCCTGTATCAGGTCCAGTTGAGAGGTCAGCCGGGGGCTGCCCTTGCCGGTTCGGGAAACGGGCCGCCGAGCATGGCAAAGCCGTCGCGGGTGGTCAATCCGGTCAGGGCCGCCGGTGGACCCGCGAACGTACCCGAGTCCCGCTTTATTTCGTTTTTTTTTGCCGCGTAGGGAATAAGCCTCCCTCCCGATCCGTTATCTGCTTGAAAGTGGAGTGAAACCGCTTGGAGAGCAGGAGTGCCGTGCTGTTTTTGGGTACATACCCCCGGCCAATATAACGGGGGGTGTGGCCGGCACTTTCTGCCTCGGCTTTATCCTATTTCCAGGAACACCAGCCGTGACTGCGTCAGCAGTTGCGGCTCCGGTCAGTCCGCTGTAAGGGCGAAACTGGCAACGGGACACAGTACCGGGGACCGCTAGCCCTCCGGGACTGGACTCCAGAGCCCACCGTCGACATGGGGCGGTGGGCTCTGCCACTCCTCCCCTCATTTCTTTTCTTTCTCTCAGCTCTCGTTCCCGCTTGTGGTATTGGCAGTACCGGCCCGTTTTCCCACGCCCGCGTTTTGGAGGGTTGCCCAGGCAATGATGGGACTGTGTGGGGTGTGGGCTGTCGGTAGATCGCGGTGGTGCTGGAGGGGTGGTGAGCCCCGGCGGGCCCGCGCCGGGACTGCGGAATGCGGTAGGTGAAGTGTCTACTGGCGCCAGCGGGCCTGGATCAGAATCGCTTCCTCGGCGGCACTGAGGGGAATGTCCGCCAAGCGCTTGTTGATGTAGTCGGCAATGGCCTGTGTTTCAGCGATGCCGGCGGGAATGTAATCAGTGGCCGAGACGGCATGCTCTTCCACCGTGACCAGAATCTCGCCCTGCCAGCCACGGTCGCCGCGACAGGCCACTCCGTGCCAGTACAGGGCCTTGTCGCTGACCTGGTACTCGCGGCACCAGCTGCCGTTTTCGGTGGCGAAGGTCAGTAGCGGGCGCAGCCTGCTGCCATCCTTGAGAATGTGCCACTGCTCGTCGCTGGAAGGGGTGTTCTCCAGAGCCCTGGCCACCAGCTGGTCGCGGCTGCCGTGTCCCTGCCACTGGGGTGCCAGGGTCAGGCCCGCTGCCACCATCAGGGAGGCGGCCAGCGCGAAACCGGTGGCGATGCGCCGACGACGGTTGGGGAAGGGCAGCACCCGGGCGCGGTCGGTGGAGCCGGAGTTCAGCAGGGCGGCGATGCGCGGCGGGGCTTCTCCGCCCTGCCGGCCAGCCAGGGTACGCAGGGTCTCGTCGATGCGCTGCATCCGGTGCAACTGGACGGCCAGCGAGGCGTCCTCGGCCAGCCGCTGTTCCAGGCGCGCGGAGGCGGCGGCGTCCAGTTCGCCGTCTATGTACTGCGAGAGTAGTTCGTAGTCCTGATCTGTCATAGCTAGTCCGCGTCAATCGTCGTCTTCGGCCAGTTCCACCGTGCTGGCAAG